>NZ_JBVJMN010000042.1:0-59510 GCF_055584185.1 Streptomyces sp. NPDC104202
CCCCCCCCCCCCCCCCCCCCCCCCCCCCCCCCCCCCCCCCCCCCCCCTCCACCCCCCCCCCCCCCCCCCCCCCCCCCCCCCCCCCCCCCCGACGTGCGCTAGACCAGCTGGGCCGGCCGCCCCTCGGAGTGGAGCAGGAGCTCCGCGTGGTGGCGGGCGGCCACCGACGGGTGGGCGCGGAGCTTGCCCTTGAGCTCGTTGCGGCCGTATTCGGCGAAGAGCGGGTTGGCCGGGTCGACGGTGACGCCCGGGGCCCGGTCCGCGTACGGGAAGTCGAGCGGGGCGATGCGGGCGTCGAGCCGCGGGTTGTAGAAGAACGGGACGGAGTAGCGCTCCGTGGCCCCGGGCGGGGAGACCACCCGGTGGTTGGTGGCGACGAGGTAGCCGTCGGTGGCGACCTCCAGGAGTTCGCCGAGGTTGACGACGAAGGCGCCGGGCAGCGGCGGGACGTCGTGGAACTCGCCGTCCTCGCGCTGGACCTGGAGGCCGCCGACCTGGTCCTGGAGGAGCAGGGTGAGGAAGCCGTAGTCCTTGTGGGCGCCGACGCCCTGGTCGTCGCCCTCGCCGCTGCTGCCGGGGTAGCGCACCAGCTTGAGGTGCGGGTGGGCGCGGGGGCCGAAGATGTCGTCGTAGAAGTCCACGGGCGCGCCGATGGAGGCGAGGAGTTCGTGGAGGAGGCGCTCGGCGACGCCGCTGAGGCGGTCGATCCAGTGCAGGGCGGCGGTGCGCAGCTCGGGGAGGGCGGCGGGCCACTGGTTGGGGCCTTCGAGCCACCAGTAGGGCGCTTCCCAGGGGGCGGGGACGTGGGCGGGGCGCTCGGCGCCGATGTCGAGCTGGTCGCGCCAGTCGCGGGCGCCCGCGGTGCGCTCGTCACCGATGCGGGTGTAGCCGCGGAAGTGCGGGGAGTGGATGTTGTCGAGGGCGAGCCGGTCGGCCTCGGGCAGCGCGAAGAAGGCGCGCATGGCGGAGGTGAGGGCCCGGGTCTCGGCCTCGGTGACGCCGTGTCCGACGAGCTGGAAGAAGCCGACGTCGTGGGCGGCCGAGTGCAGCTGGGCGTGGAGCAGCTTGCGGGCCTGGGGGCCGCGGTCGGCGGCGGCGAGGTCGACGATGGGGAGCTGGGAGGCGTAGGGGCCCGCGGCCCGGGGGGTGCGGGTCGGGGAGTACGAGCTGTGCGTCATGGGATGCGTCCGCGGGGTCTACGGGGTGCCCGGGGCGGCCGCCTGGGGGTGGGGCGGGGGCCGCGGGTGCCGGTCGGCTGGGGGCTCTGACGAGGGGACCCGGTGGGCGGGGGCGGGTGTGGTGCCCCGGTGCCGTGGGGTCAGGCGGAGCGGCGACAGCTCATGCTCGTGACGCGGACGAAGTCCACGTGGCGACGGCGTACGAGCGTAGGCATGCGAACAGAGTACTGCGGCGGGGCGCGGAGGGATGTGGTCCGGGTCACGTGCGCGGGGGTCGTCCGGGGGTCTGGTCAAAGCGGCGGGGGTACGCGAAGATCGCCGCCACGCGTGGCGAGTACACGCCAAGCTTCTCGTCTCAGCCGCCCTACGCAGGAGGATGTCCATGACCCGCCGCACCTCTCGTGGCCTGGTCGCCGCGGTCGCCGTCGCCGGTACGGCCGCCGCGGCCCTGCTTCCGTCCTCGGGCGCCTCGGCCGCCGCACCGCCCCGGGCCCGGGTCTTCATGGTGAACCCGGTCCAGTCCTCGGGCGACCAGTCCCTCGCCGACCACAAGGACGCGGCGGGCGACGTGCCGGCCTCCGCGTACGCCACGGTCACCCTGCGCAACCTGGACGCGGGCGGCGGCCTGTCGGGGAAGTGGGTGGCCGTCCGCTCCGAGACGGGCCGGCCCGCGGCGCTCGCCGACGCCGGCGGGTACGACCGGTCCGACGACGGCTTCGAGCAGGTCATGGCGTACTTCTGGGTCAACGAGGCGCAGGAGTACCTCCAGGGCCTCGGCTTCGGCACCGAGCTGCGGGGCGCGAACGACCGCGTCCAGCCGGTGCGGCTCAACCAGTGGGGCGCCGACAACTCCTTCTTCACCGACAAGAAGGACGAGATCCGCTTCGGCAAGGGCGGGGTGGACGACGCCGAGGACGCTGAGGTCATCGTCCACGAGTACGGCCACGCGGTGCACGAGGCGCAGGTGCCGGGCTTCGGCTCGTCCCCGGAGGCGGGGGCGATCGGCGAGGCGTTCGGCGACTACCTGGCGGTGGCCGTCGGCACGCACGCGGTCGCGGCCTACGGCTGGCCGATGAAGGCCGAGCAGGCGTGCGTGGCCGACTGGGACTCGACCGGATACAGCGCGGCCCCGCACTGTCTGCGCCGGACCGACTCCTCGAAGACGTACGCGGACCGCGAGGGCGAGGTCCACGCCGACGGCGAGATCTGGTCCCGGGCGCTGTTCGACATCCGGGGCCGGCTCGGGGCGCGGACGGCCGACCGGATCATCGTGAACGCCCAGTTCGGCTTCGCGCCGGACACCGACTTCTCCGCCGCGGCGCTCACCACGGTCGCGACGGCGCGGCGGATGTACGGCGCGGCGGCGGCGGACGCGGTGCGGGACGCCTTCCGGGCGCGCGCGATCCCGGGGGTCTGACCGGCCGTGCCGGGCGGCGGGTCAGCCGCCGAGGGCCTCCTCGATCAGCCGCGCCCACTGGGACACCACGCGCTCCCGGCGGGCGCGGTCGTCCGTGAGGAGGGTGGCGAGGCCGAGGCCGCGGGCCATGTCCAGGAGGCCCTGGACGGTCTCGCGGACGCCGGGGAGGGACTCGTCGGCGCCGAGCACCTCGACCGCGATGCGGTGCGACTCGCGGCCGACGCGGGCCTCCAGCTCGGTGACCCGGGCGCGGAGCTGCTCCTCGTCGGTGGCGGCCACCCAGAGGTGCAGGGCGGCCCGGAAGAGGGGGCCGGTGTAGAGGTCGACGAGGGCGGCGACGGCCTCCTTGCGGTCCCGGGACGGCAGGGCGCGCAGGGCGTGGGAGCGTTCCTCGGCGACGTACTCGACGGCGGCGGTGAAGAGGTCCTCGCGGGTCGGGAAGTGGTGCTGGGCGGCGCCCCGGGAGACGCCGGCCCGTTCCGCGACGACGGAGACGGTGGAGCCGGCCCAGCCGTGCTCGGCCAGGCAGGCCACGGCCGCTTCCAGGAGCCGCTGCCGGGTGGCGCGGCTCCTGTCCTGCTTGGGGTTCCGGTCCGGCTTGGGTGCGGTCAGAGCCGCCATGCGGGGTCCCGTCGTTCGAGGAAGGCCGTCATCCCTTCGCGTGCCTCGGCGGAGGCGAAGAGCGTGGCCGACCTCTGCACCAGGTCCTCCGCGTCGCGTTCGAAGGTCTCCAGGACTCTAGCGGTGACCAGTCGTTTCGCCTCCCGCAGTCCCTGGGGGGAGCCGGCGCGCAGGGCGTCCAGGACGGTGTCGAGGTCGGTGTCGGGGGCGGTGACGAGGCCCATGGCGACGGCCTCGGGGACGCCGAACCGCTCGCCGGTCAGGTAGTGGCGGGCGGCGGCGCGCGGTTCCAGCCGGGGCAGCAGGGTCAGGGAGATGACGGCGGGGGCGACGCCGATGCGGACCTCGGTGAGGGCGAAGTCGGCGCCCTCGCCGGCGAGCACGATGTCGGCCGCGCCGAGCAGACCGAGGCCGCCGGCCCGGGCGTGGCCGCCGGGGCGGACGTGGGCGACGACCGGTTTCGGCAGTTCGACGATCTGCCGGAGCAGGTCGACGAAGGCGTACGGGCTGGGCGGTGCCTTCAGGTCGGCGCCGGCGCTGAAGGTGGTGCCGGCGTGGGTGAGGACGACGGCGCGGACGGCGGGGTCCTTGCCGCAGGCGGTGAGCGCGTCGGCGAGTTCGGCGACGAGGGGGGCGGAGAGTGCGTTGCGGGTGTCGGGGGAGTTCAGGGCGAGGGTGGTGATGCCCCGCTCCTCTCCGATGGTCACCAGGGTCATGCGCGGTCCCTCAACTCTCTGCGGAGGATCTTCCCGGACGCTGCCCGGGGAACGGTGTCGACGAACTCGACGGCGCGGACCTTCTTGTACGGGGCGACCCGCGCGGCGACGTGGGCGAGGACCTCCTCGGCGGTGAGTCCGGCGGCTGCGGGCTGGCGGACGACGAACGCCTTGGGGATCTCGGTGCCGTCGTCGTCGGTGACGCCGATGACGGCGGCGTCGGCGATGCCGTCGTGGGTGAGGAGGAGGGCTTCGAGTTCGGCGGGGGCGACCTGGAAGCCCTTGTACTTGATGAGTTCCTTGACGCGGTCGACGACGAACAGCCAGCCGTTCTCGTCGACGCGTCCGACGTCGCCGGTGTGCACCCAGCCGTCGGCGTCGATCATGGCGGCGGTGGCGTCGGGCCGGCCGAGGTAGCCCTTCATCACCTGGGGTCCGCGGATGGCGACCTCGCCGTCCTCGCCGGGGGCCGCGTCCCGGGACGGGTCGTCGAGGGAGAGGATGCGCATCTCGGTGGAGGGCAGGAGGCGGCCGACGGTCCCGGGCGGCGCGTCCTCGGCGTCCAGGGGGACGACGTGGGTGCCCGGCGAGAGCTCGGTCATGCCGTACGCCTGGCGGACCGGCGGGAGTCCGAGCCGGGTGGAGCACGCCTCGGCGAGGGCGGCGTCGAGCGGGGCGGCGGCGCTGACGACGTACCGCAGGGACGACAGGTCGTAGTCGGCGACGGCGGGGTGCTTGGCGAGGGCGAGGACGATCGGCGGGGCGACGTAGAGGCCGTCGATGCGGTGGTTCTGGATGGCGGCGAGGAAGGTGTCGAGTTCGAAGCGGGGCAGGACGACGACGGTGGCGCCGCGGCGGAGCGGGGCGTTCATGAGGGCCGTCAGCCCGTAGATGTGGAAGAACGGCAGGACGGCGAGGATGCGGTCGCCGGGGCCCATGGGGACGAAGGGTTCCAGCTGGGCCAGGTTGGTGGCGATGGACGTGTGGGTGAGCATCACGCCCTTGGGGACGCCGGTGGTGCCGGAGGAGTACGGCAGGGCCGCGACGTCCTCGTCGGGGTCGACGGCGATCTCCGGTACGGGCCCGGTGCCGCCGAGGAAGGACTGCAGCGACCGCACGTCCTCCTCCTCGGGCGCCTGGTCGCAGACGAATATCTCCTCGACGCCGCCGGCGAGTGCGGCGGCGGCGCGGGCGGCGGGGAGCAGCGGCGAGACGGTCACGATCCACCGGGCGGCCGAGTCGCGGAGCTGCCTGGCGAACTCCTCGGCCGTGGCGAGCGGGTGGACGGTGGTGACGGCCGCGCCGGCCCGGGTCGCCGCGTAGAACGCGATGGGGAAGAGCACGGTGTTGGGGCTGTGCAGGGCGAGCACGTCGCCCTTGCGCAGCCCCGCCCCGGCCAGGCCGGCGGCCACCCGCCGGTGGAAGGCGTCGACCTGGGCGTAGGTGAGGGTCAGCGCCCCCTCCCCGCCGGTGCCGTCGATGAGGGCGGGTGCGTCGCCGTGCCCGGCGGCTCCGCCGAGCACGGCGTCGTGGATGGGCAGGGAGAGGGTGGGAACGGCCTCGTACGCGCTGTGGAACACCATGCGTTGACCCCCTGGAGCGAGGAAAGGCGGACGCCAGGATCACTGCCGTGTGCGGAACGTGGGGAGACCCTGTCAGCCCTCCCGGAATCAATCAAGCATGCCTGCATGGTTTCCGGCGCGGTGGTTCACCTTTCGCAGGCGACCCCGTCGCCGTCGCGGTCGAGACGGCTGCTGTAGCCGGGGTCCCCACGGTGGATGGGGGCGGCTCCCGCGGCGCGGACCTCGGTGCAGTTGGCGTAGTACACCTCGGGCTCCGGCTCGGCGGTCTCCGCCGGCCGGGTCGTCTGGGCGGGCCTCGGCTTCACGGGCTTCGGCGTGGTGTGCGTCGGCTCCGGGGCCCGGGTGGTGGGGGCCTGGGTGGTCGGGGCGGGGGCCTCGGTCGTCGGGGCCTCGGTGGTCGGCTCCGGGGTGGGTGTGGGCGCCTCGGTGGTGGCCGGGGGCGTCGTCGGCGCGGTGGTCGTCGGGGTGGCGGAGGCGGTGGCGGTCGTGGCCGGTCTGGGGTCGTCCGCACCGTTCTCCTTCGGGTCGTCGCTGACGAGGACGGCGAGGAACCACAGCGCCGACACGACGGTGACCACGATCTTGGTCCGGCCGGTCCATCGGCTCAGCCAGGCCAGGGCTATGCCCGCCGGCGGGAAGAGCACCAGCAGGGTGATGATCAGCGCGGGATGCTGCCACCAGCGGCGCGGCGGTGTCCACGACGGCGGTCCCTGGTACGGGCTGGGCTGCTGGTACACGTACGTCTCCCCTGTTCAGGCGCCCACATGTGAGCGAAATGGAGGGATCGTACACGCGTCCTTCACAACCGGAGGTGGAATTGGCCGAGATGGGATGTGACGCCCCCACGGGGCCGCCCCTCGGGGCTCCGTGGGGGTGGTCCGGTCAGTAGGACTTGGGGAGGCCGAGGGTGTGGGTGGAGACGTAGTTGAGGATCATCTCGCGGCTGACGGGGGCGATGCGGGCGACGCGGGCGGCGGTGACGAGACGGGCGAGGCCGAACTCGCGGGTGAGGCCGTTGCCGCCGAGGGTGTGGACGGAGGTGTCGACCGCGCGGACGCATGCCTCGGCGGCCGCGTACTTGGCCATGTTGGCGGCCTCCCCGGCGCCGATGTCGTCGCCGGCGTCGTAGAGCCGGGCGGCCTTCTGCATCATCAGGCGGGCGAGTTCGAGCTCGATGTGCGCCTGGGCCAGGGGGTGGGCGATGGCCTGGTGGGCGCCGATGGGGGCCTTCCAGACCTGGCGCTCCCTGGCGTAGGCGACGGCCTTCTCCAGGGCGTGGCGGCCCATGCCGATCGCGAAGGCGGCGGTCATGATCCGCTCGGGGTTGAGGCCCGCGAAGAGCTGGAGGAGGCCCGCGTCCTCGTCGCCGACCAGGGCGTCCGCCGGGAGGTGGACGTCGTCGAGGGTGAGCTCGAACTGCTTCTCGTCGGCGGCGAGTTCCATCTCGATGTGGCGGCGGCCGAAGCCCGGGGTGTCGCGCGGGACGATGAACAGGCACGGCTTGAGGCTGCCCGTGCGGGCGTCGGAGGTGCGGCCGACGATCAGGGTGGCGTCGGCGATGTCGACACCCGACACGAAGACCTTGCGCCCGTTCAGGACCCAGCCGTCCTCGGTGCGGGTGGCGGTGGTGGTGATGCGGTGGGAGTTGGACCCGGCGTCGGGCTCGGTGATGCCGAAGGCCATCGTCCGGCTGCCGTCGGCGAGACCGGGGAGCCAGGCCCGCTTCTGCTCCGGCGTGCCGAAGCGGGCGATCACGGTGCCGCAGATCGCCGGCGAGACGACCATCATCAGGAGCGGGGCGCCGGCGGCGCCCGCCTCCTCCAGGACGAGGGACAGTTCGGCGATGCCGCCGCCCCCGCCGCCGTACTCCTCGGGCAGGTTCACCCCCAGGTAGCCGAGCTTCCCGGCCTCCGCCCACAGTGCGGCCCGGTCGAAGCCGGGGCCGTGGCGGCGGCCGAGGGCGGAGACGGCGGCCCGCAGCGCGGCGTGTTCCTGCGTCTCGATGTCGGTGCTCATACGGGGTCTTCCTCCAGTGCCTCGGTCTGTACGACGGCGAGCAGGGCGCCGACCTCGACCTGGCGGCCGGGGACGGCGTGGAGCGCGGTGAGCGTGCCGGAGGCGGGAGCGGTGACGCGGTGCTCCATCTTCATGGCCTCCAGCCAGAGCAGGGGCTGTCCGGCGGTGACCCGGTCGCCGACGGCGAGGCCGTCCGCCACCCGCACGACGGTGCCGGGCATGGGGGCGAGCAGGGAGCCGGGGGCGGTCTGTTCGCTCGGGTCGGTGAAGCGGGGGCGGACGGTGAGCCGGTGCGGGCCGACGTGGACGGTGCCGTCGCCGTAGGAGTCGACGGCGTAGTCCCGTACGACGCCGTCGACTTCGAGCCGGACGCGGCCGGGGGACGCGGAGACGGCCCGTACCCCCGCCGGGGAGGTGACCTCGTGGCCGCCGCCCCTGACCGGCCGGTAGCGGACCTCGTGTTCCCCGTAGGTCCTCGTCTCGTCCTGCGAGCGGAGGTTGCGCCAGCCGCCGCCGAAGCGGCCCGCGCCGGCGGCCGCGGCGGAGAGGGCGGCGGCGACCGCCGCGTGCGCCTCGCCGGCCGGGGCGGCGGTGAGCCCGGGCAGGTTCCGTCCGCAGAAGCCGGTGTCGAGGACCTCCGGGGCGGTGTACTCCGGGTGGCGCAGCGAGGCGACGAGGAGGTCGCGGTTGGTGACGGGGCCGTGGACGCGGGTCCGCTCCAGGACGTGGGCGAGCTTGCGGGCCGCCTCGGCCCGGGTGGGGGCGTGGACGATCACCTTGGCGAGCATCGGGTCGTAGTGGACGCCCACGGCGTCGCCGGAGGCGTATCCGGTGTCGAGGCGCACCCTGCCCTCCGCGGGGACGTCGAAGCGGTGCAGGACGCCGGTCTGCGGCGCCCACTCCCGCGCGGGGTCCTCCGCGTAGAGGCGGGCCTCGATCGCGTGGCCCCGGGGGGCCGGGGGCTCGGGGGGCAGGGCCCGGCCCTCGGCGACGGCGAGCTGGAGGGCGACGAGGTCGACGCCGTACACCTCCTCGGTCACCGGGTGCTCCACCTGGAGGCGGGTGTTCATCTCCAGGAAGTGCGCCCGGCCGTCGGCGACGAGGAACTCGACGGTGCCCGCGCCGGTGTAGCCGACGGCCTTCGCCGCGCGGACGGCGGTGTCCAGGAGGGACGCCTCCAGGGCGGCGGGCAGTCCGGGCGCCGGGGCCTCCTCGATGACCTTCTGGTGGCGGCGCTGGAGCGAGCAGTCGCGGGTGCCGAGCGCCCAGACGGTGCCGTGGGTGTCGCAGAGGAGTTGCACCTCGACGTGCCGCCCGTTCTCCACGTACGGCTCGACGAACACCTCGCCGTCCCCGAAGGCGCTCTCGGCCTCCGCCGACGCGGCCCTCAGCTCCTCGTCCAGCGCGTCGAGCGCGCGGACGATCCGCATGCCGCGGCCGCCGCCGCCCGCCGCCGCCTTCACCAGGACGGGCAGGTCGTCCTCGGTGACCTCGGACAGCGGCCGGATGCCGAGGAGTTCCTTGGCGCGGGTCTTGGACGCCATCGCCTCGATGGCCTCGGGCGGCGGGCCGATCCAGACCAGTCCGGCGTCGGTCACCGCCCGCGCGAAGGCGGCGTTCTCGGACAGGAAGCCGTAGCCGGGGTGGACGGCGTCCGCGCCGGCGGCGAGCGCCGCCGCCACGACCAGGTCGCCGCGCAGGTACGTCTCGGAGGGCGCGGCGCCCGGCAGCCGCACCGCCGCGTCGGCCTCCCGGACGTGCAGGGCGCCGGCGTCCGCGTCGGAGTACACGGCGACGGTGGAGACGCCCAGTTCGCGGCAGGTGCGGAAGACACGGCAGGCGATCTCGCCCCGGTTCGCGACCAGTACGGTCGAAATCATCTGAGGCCTCACATTCGGAAGACGCCGAAGCCGCCGCGGGCGCCCTCGACCGGTGCCGTGTGGATCGCGGAGAGGCACAGCCCGAGGACCGTGCGGGTGTCGCGGGGGTCGATGACCCCGTCGTCGTAGAGACGGCCGGAGAGGAACATCGGCAGGGACTCGGACTCGATCTGGGCCTCGACGAGGGCGCGGAGCCCGGCGTCGGCCTCGTCGTCGTACGGCTGCCCCTTCGCGGCGGCGGAGGCGCGGGCGACGATGGACAGGACGCCGGCGAGCTGCTGCGGGCCCATGACCGCGGACTTGGCGCTGGGCCAGGCGAAGAGGAACCGCGGGTCGTAGGCCCGGCCGCACATGCCGTAGTGGCCGGCGCCGTAGCTCGCGCCCATGAGGACGGAGAGGTGGGGGACGCGGGAGTTGGAGACCGCGTTGATCATCATCGCGCCGTGCTTGATGATGCCGCCCTGCTCGTACTCCCTGCCGACCATGTAGCCGGTGGTGTTGTGGAGGAAGATTAGGGGGATGTCCCGCTGGTTCGCCAGCTGGATGAACTGGGCGGCCTTCTGCGACTCGGCGGAGAAGAGGACGCCCTGCGCGTTGGCGAGGATGCCGACGGGGTGGCCGTGGAGGCTCGCCCAGCCCGTCACGAGCGACGGCCCGTACAGCGGCTTGAACTCGTCGAAGTCGGAGCCGTCGACGATCCGGGCGATCACCTCGCGCGGGTCGAACGGGGTCTTGAGGTCGCCGGGGACGATCCCGAGGAGCTCCTCCTCGTCGTACTTCGGCGGCGCCGCGGGCAGCGGGTCGGGGTGCGCCTTGCGGTGGTTGAGGCGGGCGACGATCCGGCGGGCCTGGCGCAGGGCGTCGGCCTCGTCGACGGCGTAGTGGTCGGCGAGGCCCGAGGTGCGGGCGTGCATGGCGGCGCCGCCGAGGGACTCGTCGTCGCTCTCCTCGCCCGTCGCCATCTTCACCAGCGGCGGGCCGCCGAGGAAGACCTTCGACCGCTCCTTGATCATCACGGCGTGGTCGGACATGCCGGGGACGTAGGCGCCGCCGGCCGTCGAGTTGCCGAAGACGACCGCGACGGTCGGGATGCCTGCGGCGGAGAGGCGGGTGAGGTCCCGGAAGAGCGCCCCGCCGGGGATGAAGATCTCCTTCTGGGAGGGGAGGTCGGCGCCGCCGGACTCGACGAGGGAGACGACGGGGAGCCGGTTGGCGTACGCGATCTCGTTCGCCCGCAGGGCCTTCTTCAGCGTCCACGGGTTGGAGGCGCCGCCGCGCACGGTCGGGTCGTTGGCGGTGATCAGGCACTCGACGCCCTCGACGGTCCCGATCCCGGTGATCAGCGAGGCGCCCACGGTGTAGTCGCTGCCCCAGGCGGCGAGCGGCGACAGTTCCAGGAAGGGGGTGTCGGGGTCGAGGAGCAGCTCGATCCGCTCGCGGGCGAGCAGCTTGCCGCGGCCGCGGTGCCGGGCGGTGTACTTCTCGCCGCCGCCGGCGAGGGCCTTGGCGTGCTCGGCCTCCAGGGCGGTCAGTCTGTCGAGCATCGCGGCGCGGTGTTCCGCGTAGTCGGGTCCGCCGGTGTCGAGGGCGGAGGCGAGCACGGTCACTGGGGTCCCTCCGTCGGGTTCTCCGGTGCGGCGGCGCGGCCGTCGGGCCGGCCGGTCTCGGGCCCGGCGGGTCCGCCGGGCGGGCGGGTCTCCGGTACGGCGGTCAACAGGTCCTCCGGTACGTCGAGTTCACGGGAGCGGAGCCACTCGCCGAGCGCCTTGGCCTGGGGGTCGAAGCGGGCCTGGGAGGCCACGCCCTCGCCGAGGATCCCGGCGACGGTGAAGTTGAGGGCCCTGAGGTTCGGCAGGACGTGCCGGGTCACGGCCGTCCCCGCGGTCTCCGGCAGCAGGGCGCGGAACCGCTCGACGGTGAGGGTGTGGGCGAGCCACCGCCACTCCGCCTCGGTGCGGACCCAGACGCCGACGTTGGCGTCGCCGCCCTTGTCGCCGCTGCGGGCCCCGGCGATCCGGCCGAGGGGCGCCCGCCGCACGGGCCCTTCCGGCGGCGGCGGCGGAAGCTCGGGGTCGGGCACGGGCGCCAGGTCGAGCGTCCGTGCCGGGGCGGGGACGGCCCGGCGGGTGCCGTCGGGCAGGACCGCGGTGTGCGGGACCTCGGCGGCGGGCACGTACGCGGCCTCGAAGACGCCGTAGGGGGCGCCCTTGCCGGGCGGGGCGGTCACGTGGAAGCCGGGGTAGCTGGCGAGGGCGAGTTCGATGGCGGCGCCGGTGAGGGCGCGTCCGACGGGCTCGGGGGCGGGGTCGCGGACGACGAGGCGGAGCAGGGCGCTCGCGGTCTCCTCGGTGGGAGCGTCGGGGCGGTCGGTGCGGGAGAGCTCCCAGCGCACGGACGCCGGCCGGGAGCCGGTCAGCGCGTCCTCGACCTGGTCGCGCACCAGCCGCGCCTTCGCCTCGACGTCCAGGCCGGTGAGGACGAACACGACCTCGTTGCGGAAGCCGCCGAGCCTGCTGCGGCCGACCTTGAGGGCCGGGGGCGGCGCCTCGCCCCGCACGCCGTCGATCCGGACCCGGTCGGGGCCCTCCTGGGTGAGCCGCACGGTGTCGAGGCGGGCGGTCGTGTCGGGGCCGGCGTAGCGGGCGCCGCCGGTCTCGTAGAGGAGCTGGGCGGTGACCGTGCCGATGTCGACGAGGCCGCCGGTGCCGGGGTGCTTGGTGACGACGGACGAGCCGTCGGCGTGGATCTCGGCGACGGGGAAGCCGGGGCGGCGCAGGACCTTCGGGTCGAGCTCCGCGAAGAAGGCGTAGTTGCCGCCGGTGGCCTGGGTGCCGCATTCGAGGACGTGCCCGGCGACGACGGCCCCCGCCAGCTCGTCGTACTCCTCCGGGCCCCAGCCGAACCGCCACTGCGCGGGTCCGGTGACGAGGGCGGCGTCGGTGACCCGGCCGGTGACGACGACGTCGGCCCCGGCGGCGAGGCAGGCGGCGATCCCGGCGCCGCCGAGGTAGGCGTTCGAGGTCAGCGCGCCGTCGGCCGGGGCGAGCCGGTCGCCCTCGACGTGCGCGACGCGGGTCGGCAGGCCGAGCTTCGCGGCGAGCGCGCGGAGCGCGTCGGCGAGTCCGGCCGGGTTCAGGCCGCCGGCGTTGGCGACGATCCGCACGCCCCGGTCGTGGGCGAGGCCGAGCCCCTCCTCCATCTGCCGCAGGAAGGTCCTGGCGTATCCGGCCGCCGGGTCCTTCAGCTGGTCGCGGCCGAGGATCAGCATGGTCAGTTCGGCGAGGTAGTCGCCGGTGAGCACGTCGAGTTCGCCGCCGGTGAGCATCTCGCGGACCGCGTCGAAGCGGTCGCCGTAGAAGCCGGAGGCGTTGCCGATGCGGAGCACCACTACGCCTCCCGGGGGGCGCGGCCGGTACCGGCGGGTCCCGCGAACGCCTGGGCGATGTCCAGCCACCGGTCGGCGTCGGGCCCGTCCGCGACCAGCGCGGTGTCGGCCCGGTGGACGCGCTGGGTGACGAGGAGGCAGAAGTCGAGGGCGGGGCCGGTGACCCGCTGGGCCGCGCCCTCGGGGCCGTACGCCCACGACGTCCCGTCGGGCGCGGCGAGTTCGACCCGGAAGGGCTCGGCGGGCGCCGGGACGCCCCGGACCAGGTAGGCGTAGTCGCGGGCCCGGACGCCGATCCAGGCGACGTGCCGGAGCCGGGCGGTGGGCACCCGGACGGCCCCGAGGGCGTCGGCGACGTCCTGTCCGTGCGCCCAGGTCTCCATCAGCCGGGCCGTGGCCATCGCGGGCGCGCTCATCGGCGGCCCGTACCAGGGGAACCGGGCGCCGGGGGCGACCGCGCGCAGGGCGTCCTGGAGGAGCTCCCGGCCCTGCCGCCAGTGGGCGAGGAGCGTGGCGGGCGGCAGCTTCGCGCCCTCCTGGGTGCCCTCGTCGACGAACCGGTCGGGGGCGGCGAGCGCCTTCTCGGTCTCGGCGGCGAACGCCTCCTCGTCGGTCGCGGCGAGGAGGGCGGCGCGGTCGGTCCAGGCCAGGTGCGCGATCTGGTGGGCGATCGTCCAGCCGGGCGCGGGGGTCGGCGCACCCCACTCTTCCTCGGTCAACGCGCTGACCAGAGCGTCGAGTTCTTCGCTCTCGTCGCGCAGGTCGTCGAGGACGACGACGGGGTCGGACACGGTGCGCTCCCCTCGGGGACGGGCGTTCACGGGCCTTCGCGAGGAGCATGGCAGCGACGCCAGAAACAATCAAGCGTGCTTGCTTTACTTTCCCCGGAGCGGCCGCGCCCGTCACCCGCGGGGCCGGCTCCCGCCCCGCCCGGCCACGCCCGGCCCGGCGGCGCGGCGCGGCGCGGGATCAGCGCTGGGACGGGAAGACGGTCGCCGCGTAGGCGGCGGCGGCCGGGGCCGGCTGGAGGGCGGCGTGGGCGGCCACGGCGTGGATGTCGCGCCAGGCGCGCTCCAGGCCGCCGCCCGCGATCAGGCCGCGGGCGCCACCGGTGCGCATCAGCCGCTCCACGGCGCCGGCGAGGAGGTCGACGGCGACGGCCGCGTCGCGCTGGTTGAGTGCGGCGTCCATCAGCCCGGCGGCCGGGTGGTCGGCGCGCGCGGCGGCCGTCTCCAGCATCAGGCGCGCCGCGTCGATCTCGGCCGAGCAGCGGGCCAGGGTCTGCTGCACCGCCGGGTCCCCCGTCAACGGGGTCCCGTCGGGAAGGCGGCGCAGCCCCACCAGGACCGTCCACGCCTCCAGCGCGCCCCGGGCCGCGCCGAGCGCCGGAGCGGCGAACAGGAGCGCGGCGACCAGCTGGTACGGCACCCGGTGGCAGGGCGCCGCGTCCACGTCGGGCACCCCGGTGAGCAGGGTCTCCCGCAGGAAGGTGCGGTGCTCCGGCACGTACACCCCGTCGACCGAGACGCTGTGGCTGCCCGAGGCCCGCAGGCCGACCGCGTCCCAGGTCTCGCGGATCAGGACGTGCTCGCGCGGCACCGCGAGGACCCGGTAGGCGGGGGCCCCGGGGTCGGTGTGGTCCAGGGAGGCGAGCAGGACCCACTCGGCGTGCTCGACCCCGCTCGCGAAGGCCCACTCCCCCGTCAGGGTCCAGCCGCCGGGCGCCCGGACGAGCCGGCCCGCCGGCGGCACGACCGCCGCCGCGATCCGCGTGTCGGGCGAGTCGCCCCACAGCTCCCGCTGCCCCTCGGCCGGGAGGTGCGCGGCGAGGCGGGCGTGGGCGGCGAACAGCACGGCGCACCAGGCCGCCGACGCGCAGGCCGATCCCACCCCGGCGGCCGCGTCGACGACGGCGGCGAAGGTCCCGGCCGCCCCGCCCCATCTCCGCGGCACGAAGTGCCGGGTCAGGCCCGCGGCGGTCATCGCCGCGACGACCTCGGGGTGGAGCCGGCCGGCGCGCTCCGACTCCTCGGCGTGCCGCGCGGCGGCGGCGTAGAGGTGCCCGGCGGCCGGGGACGCGGGGTTCGCGGCCTGCGCGGCCCCGGCTACGGCGGTCTCGACGACGGTCATGACGCGTGCTCCTTGAGTGGCGGTACTGATGCGAGTAGAAAAAGATTCGGTCTGGAAGGTATTTTCTGAGCATCCGTCACGGAACGCGACGGACCGGTGGACGGCAAACGGAAGGTGGTCGCCCGGTGAGGCAACAGGACAGGGCCCGCATGACCTATGACCTGGTGATCGGCGCGGCAGCCGCCGAGTTCGCCCTGCACGGTTTCGCGGGGACGAACCTCGCCGACATCACGGCCCGCACCGGGCTGACCAAGGGGGCCCTCTACGGACACTTCTCGTCCAAGGCCGACCTCGCCGGCGAGCTGACCCGCTCCTTCGAGTCCGCCTGGGCCGACACCCTCGCCGCCGCCGTCCGCGAGGCGGAGGAGACGGACGCGGCCCTGCCGGCCCTGCGCACCCTGCTCGTCGGCCTCGCCCACCGCGTGTACGAGGACCTCCCCTTCGCCGCCGGCCTCCGTCTGGTCCTGGACGCCGCCCGCGCCGAGGGCACCACCCCCGTCCACCTCGCCAACCTCTGCGGCGTCGTGGCCCTCCTCGTCCGCAAGGGGCGGCAGGACGGCTCCGTCACCACCTCCCACCCTCCCGAACTCCTCGCCCGCCTCGCCGTCGCCCTCCTCGCCGGCGCCCCCGCCGTGGTGCCGGCCACCGACCCGGCCGGCCCCGCCGCCCTCGTCACCGAGGTCTGGGACGTCCTGGAGCCCTCCCTCTCCGGACCGGGTCCCGGCCCGGGGCCGGGTCCGGGTCCGGGTCCGACGCCGGGTCCAGGGACCGGGGCCGGGGCGGGAGCGGGGGCTGGTGCCGGGTCGGGGTAGTCCGGGCGGGTACGTCGAGCGGGCCCGGCAGGTCGGGCGGTACGGCAGGAGCGAGCGGAGCCGGCAGGACGGTGGCTCCGGCACGACGGATGGATCCGGCAGGACGGGTGAGGGCTTTCGGGTCCGGGCTCTCCGGGTCACGGGATCGCCGGATCACGGCTCTGTCTCCGCGTCACGGGGTCTTGTCTCCGCGTCACAGGTCTGTCTTCGCGTCACGGGGTCTCCGCGTCACGGGCTTCGGTTCCGGGGCGGGTCCGGCCGGGGTCTCCGGGCCGCGAACTCCTGTGCGGGGGGGGGCGGGGGGGCGGATCGCGTTCTCCTGGCCGGGTTCTCCGGGCGGGGAGTTCGGTCACCGGGGGCGGGCGTCGCGACCGGTCGACGGGGCACCGGCGGGCGCGGGCGGAGCGGGCGTACCGACGGCGGCGGTCGGCGCCCGGGATGGACACCGCGGATCGACACCGGGGACCGGCACCGGAATCGGCGCCGAGCGGTCGACACGTGCGGGGAACGCGGTGGGGCGCGGTGTCCACGGCCCGACGGAGCCTCCGTGGCGGCGGGGCTTCCGGGACCGGTCGAGCAAGCGTGGGGGGAGGCGGGGAGCCTCAGGCCGCCTGCGACGCGAGGGCTCGCGAGGCGCCGCTGACCGCGGGCGCCCTCATCGGCGAACTCACCGCGCGCCGCGTGCTCATTGCGCCCTGCGTGTCCTGCGCGCCCATGGCGCTCTGCGTGTCCTGCGTGCTCCGTGAGCTCTCCGGTCGGTCGGCCGACAAGGAAGGCGTCGTCCGGGCGGGCAGGGCGGAGCGGGCGGGGGCGGGGCCGGGCAGCCAGGACCAGCCGGCCGTCTCGACGAGCGAGGCGGAGACCGGACCGTCGCCGACGAGGACGGGGTGGCCGACCGCGCGGAGGAGGGGGAGGTCGCTGTCGTCGTCGGCGTACGCGAAGCAGTCCGCGGGGGCGAGGCCGAAGGCCGTCATGATCCCGCGCGCCGCCTCGGCCTTGGCCTCGCCGATCATGGGCGGGCCGTTCAGCCGGCCGGTCAGGACGCCCTCCGAGGTCACCTCGGGCACGGTGCACACGACGAGGTCCGCGCCGACCTCGCGGGCCAGCGGCTCCAGACAGGCGGAGAAGGCACCCGAGACGAGGACGATCAGGTCGCCGGCGTGGGCGTGCCGCCGCAGCGCGTCGTACACAGGGGTGTGGACGAGGCCGCCCGCACGGGCCTTCGCGTACCACTCCCGCCCACACGCCTCCAGTTCGTCGAGGCGACTGCCGGCGAGGAAGCGGAAGAAGGACCGGTTCACCTGCTCGCGGGGCACGCCGTCGCGGAGCTGCGCCTGGAGCGAGGAGCGTGCCGCGGCGAGCCGGCGCGCGGCCGACTCCCCGCGCCCCCAGAAGGCGGCGAGGACACAGGCCATGCTCTTGCAGGTGATCAGGGTCTCGTCCACGTCGAAGAACGCGGCCCGGGTGGCGGCGATGGTCATGCCCGCCCCCCTCTCTCCCCGAGCCGGACGCCTCCGGTGAGGGAGCCGAGGTGCCGTTCGCCGCCGGTCCGGCCGGCCACCGTGCGCCCGGTGGCCGGGCAGGCGATCTCGTACTGCGCCGTCTCGACGAGGTCGAGGATCTGTTCCGCGAGCGGACGCAGACGCGCCCCGGCCGGCGTCAGCTCCACGGAACGGTTGCCGCGCCGCTGGAAGAGCGAGGCCCCCATGTCCTCCTCCAGGCCCTTGATCTGGGCGGTCACGGCGGGCTGGGAGTAGTGCAGGTTGTGCGCGGCGCGGGTGAAGCTGAGTTCTCGGGCCACTTCCCGGAAGGCCCGTAAGTGCTGGAGTTCCATGGTTCCGCCTCTTCCTCTGATCGCTCGTCCGTACATGCCCTGAACGTGTCGCCGCGCCGTCACGCGCAGCGGGCCCCGGCCGTGGCGAGGAGCCGTCCGCGCTGGGTGGCCGACAGTCGTATGCGGCCCCCCTCGGTCCGCGCGGCGTGGACCTTCACCGGCTCGGCCAGCTCGCCGAAGACGGCGAACTCGGCCTCCATGGAGGCCAGTACGCCCCCCTCGCCGGCCACCAGCGCGGCGGCCTGCCGGAAGGACTCCAGGAGCAGCATCCCCGGCACGTGGTCCGAGGGGTGCTCGAAGTAGCCGGGGTGGGTGGGGTCGACGTGCAGCCGCCACTCCCCTGTTCCGTCCGTGCGGGTCCGCGCGCCGGAGTCCGCCGCGGAGCGGAGCACGCCCCGCGACCCGGCGGCGCTGCCCGTCTCCGCGCGCACCGGCCCCGCCTGCTTCCCGAACCGGACCTCGGAACCGTCGCACTGGGGCCCCTGGCCGTCCCGACCGGCCCGTACCGTCTGCCCTGTCCGAACGCCCTGGCCGCCCCGGCCCCCCTGCCCGGCCGGTACGCCCTCTCCGGTGCGGCGGTCCGCACCGGGTCTGCCACCAGCCGCCTCCGGTCTTCCGCCGGCCGCCTCCGCGAGGCGCCCGCGCTGCCGCAGCCGGCCGTAGCGGACCCCGTCGATGACGACGACCCCGGCCGAGGCGCGGGCGCACTCACGGCCGGCGACCTCGATCACCATGTCGAAACGGGCGTCGAAGCGGCGTGCGTTGCGCGTGCCGGCCGGCGTCACCACCCTCACGTCGAGGGCGACCGCGAGCGGACCGCTGCCGACCCGGAGTGCGGCCGGGTCGACGATGTGCAGCGACAGCGCCTTGAAGATGAAGTGGTGGCCGAGCGGCACGTCGTGGTAGCGGTGGCTCAGGAAGATCCCGGCCTGCCGGACGGTCTCGACGAGCAGCATGAAGTCGCACTGCCCGCTCTCCTCCGGGCGGTACAGGGCGTGGTTGCGGGGCAGTTGGGCGCCGACCAGGAACCGGTCCGCGCCGGCGACGACCGAGTCGGTGAGGAAGACCTCCGTCACCGAGGCGCGGTGGACGAGCCGGCGGGAGATGGTGCGGTCGAAGCTGAGCCCCTCCTTGGCCTCCCGTACGAGAGACTCCAGTGATTCCAGGGGACCGAGCGCCTCCATCGGGTCGATCGACCCGAACGGCACCACGGTCTGCAGCACACCGATGGACATCCTTTTCCCCCTCAAGGTGAATCATCGTGGCGAAGGGGGATTTGGTCCGTCCCCCGACAGCAAGAAATATACCTTCGAGAATGTATATTGCAAGGCATAGGAACGAGAGAGGCGGACAGGCATGGCGACTCCCCGGAGCGAACCGAAGCAGGAGCGGGCCCGGCGCACGAAGGTGCACATCCTCCAGTCGGCGGCCGAGCTCTTCGCCGAGCGCGGCTACGCGACGGTCACCCTGCAGGACGTGGCCGAACGCGCGGCCATGACCAAGGGGGCGGTGTACTTCCACTACACGAACAAGGAGGCCCTCGCCGTCGCGGTCGTCCAGGAGCACTACGCCCGCTGGCCCGGCATCCTCCAGGGCGCCGAGGGCACCCACGAGAAGCCGTTCGACACGCTCGTCGCCGTGCTCGACACCGTCACCGCCGCGTTCGCGCGGGACATCGTCGTCCAGGCCGGCGCCCGGCTCCAGATCGAGCGGGCCCTCATCGACGCCGAACTCCCCGAGCCCTACGTGGGCTGGGAGGACTACCTCACGCGGCTCATCGCGGAGGCCCGGGACGCGGGCGAACTGCGCGAGGGAGTGGAACCCCGCGCGGCGGCCCGCGTGATGGTCTCCGCCTTCTTCGGCATGCAGCACATCTCCGACGTGCTCAGCCGGCGCAAGGACCTCACCGAGCGGTACGCGGAGATGCGGAGCGTCCTCCTCGACGGCCTGCGCGCCTGATCGGCCGCGTGGCCACGGTGAACAGACCCCGGAGAGGCGGACGTCCGGAAAACGGCGTGGCCCCCCACGGAGGTGGGAGGCCACGCCGAGCGCGTACGGAGGATCAGGACCTGCTGCCGGATCCGACGGGCGCCGGAGCCTGCGCGGAACCCGAAGCGGAACCCGGGGCCGAGCCCGCGACCGGGGTCGCGGCGGGGGCCGGAGCGGCGGCGGCCCGGGCGGCCACGCGGCGCAGGTAGAGGTTGTTCAGGACCAGCGCGGCCGCCGTCAGCGAGGCGCCGACGATCTGCACGCCCGCCGGGACCACACCGGTCAGGGCCGAGATGACGAAGGCCGTGATCGGCACGACGTCCATGAACAGGACGCCGTTGAGCGGGCCCAGGTAGCGGTTGCCGAAGTTCCAGCCGAGGACGCCGACGAAGCCGGCGATGACGCTCATGTAGGCGAGCTGGGGCAGGATCGACCCCACGGCGCCGGCCGTCGGGACCGGGACGCCGCCGGCGGCCAGGATGACCGCCGTGATGACGGTGGCGCTGGCGAGGCCCAGGACCGTGGTGATCGCCGTGTACTTGATCGGCGACCAGGTCGGGAAGAAGCTCGCGCCCGACGTGTAGACCACCCAGCACAGCGCGGCGAACAGCAGCAGCGCGTCGGCGCCCGCCTCCTTCGGGGAGGCGATCAGCGAGCCGATGTCACCGTCGGAGACCACCAGGATCGTGCCGACGAAGGACATCGCGATGAAGGCGAGCGAGACCTTCGGGGGCACGACCTTCTTGAGCACCCAGTTCACCAGGAAGCCCATCATCGGCATCGTCGCCATCATGATCGAGGCGTTGAGGGCGCCCCGCTCGCCGATGAGGTCCTGCCCGAAGAAGACGAGGAACTGGAAGCCCGCGAACCCGGCCGTGCCGAACAGCCAGGCGAGGCCGATGCGTTCGCCCTTGAGCCGCAGCCCCTCCCGGCCCTCGCGGACCCGGAGGAAGACGAGGAACATCGCGCCGGCGATCGCGTACCGCATGCAGGTGAAGGTGAAGGGGTCGATGTGCTTCAGGGTGGAGTCCATGAGGGGGAACATCGCGCCCCAGGACACCGTGGCTAGGAGGCAGAGGAGGACGCCTCGCATGTACGTGTTCTGACTGTTCATGACTCTTCCTGTCGGGCCTGAGCCGGCCGGGAGGGGAGGAAAGGGAGGAGAAGGGAAGGGAGGAGGGGGCGGGGGGGAGTCGGGCGGGGAGCGGGGGCGGGCGCGGTACTGCGGGGAGGTGCGGCCGGGGCCTCGGGAGGGGGGCGGGCCCCGGCCGCTCCGCGGGACCACCGTGGTCCCGCGGACGTGCCGCGGAGGATCCGCGGGGTCAGACCCCGACCGGCTCGGCCTCGCGGGCGGCGTCGCCGTCCGCGGGGACCGTCGCGTCCGGCTCCGTGGGCCGGATGTCGAGGAGGGGCAGCACCGACTCCAGGAGCTGGGCGGCCCGGACCTTGCCGGTCGGGCTGTACGGGATGGCGTCGACGGGGACGACGTACGCCGGGAGGCAGGGGACGCGGCGGGCGCAGGCGGCGCTGACCGCCCGGTAGCCGCTCTCCTGGCGCTCCGGGGCGACCGGGGTGAAGGGGACGACGAGCACCTCGCCCGCGCCGGGGAGTCTCGTCCGCAGGACGGCGGTCTCCCGGACGCAGGGCAGGTCCATGAGGTCCGCCTCCAGCCCGAATATGTTGACGTCGAGCGGCTTGCCCGCCTCCGCCTTGGCCACGCCGTCGTTGCGGCCGGTGAGTTCGAGCCGGCCCGCCTCGTCGACGAGTCCGCTGTCGCCGGTGAGCAGGAACCGCTGGGTGCGGCCGCCGTAGTCGAGCGTCATGAAGTCGGGCTCGCTGGTCGCGTAGCTGTCCATCAGCTGGTAGCTGGCGATGGCGACCCGGCCCCGGCTGCCCTTGGGGAGGGGCTTGTTGTCGGCGTCGAGGACGACGACGGTGTTGCCGGGCATGGGGCGGCCGGAGCGGCAGGGCGCCACGTGCAGCTCCTCGGGGCCGATCATGACGTTCACGCCGGTCTCGGTGGTCCCGTAGTAGAGGTGGAGGACCGGGCCGAGGCGGTCCCAGGCGTTGTTGACGACCCATCGGTTGAGGTGGCGACCGCCGGAGAGGACGAAGTGGAGCCGCGAGGTCTTGTGCAGGTGCTCCGAGTCCGGGTGGGCGACGACCCGGGCCAGGACGGGCGGCACCATCAGGGTGGTGGAGACGCCCTCCTCCTGGATGATCCGGATCAGTTCCCCGGCGTCGTCGTGCGGGCCGAGGACGACGGTGCCGCCGAGTGTCAGGAAGATGCGCGCCCAGCCGGGCCCGGAGGCGTGGTAGAGCGGGACCGTGACGAGGTGGACGTCCTCCTCGTCGAAGGCGTACTGGTCGACCAGGTCGGCGAAGCGGCGGGCCTCGAAGGACGTCCGCCGGACGACCATCTTCGGGACGCCGCTGGTGCCCGAGGTGAAGGAGAACGCCTCGAACGGCTGCTCCACCGGCTCCGGTTCGCCCGGCGCCGACACGAGGAGGTCGGTGAAGCTCACCGCCACGGTCTGGCCGTCGGGGAGGCCCACCGGTTCGCTGTCCAGGAACACGTCGAGTATGTCGCGGCCGTCGGGCCAGCCGCACTCCTCGACGAGCGACCGGTGGGCGCGCGAGGTGATGACGACCGTGGGTTCCAGCTGGTCGAGCGCGGCACGGGTGGCGACGGCCCCGGCCGTGTAGTCGAGGCCGACGCACGGGATGCCGAGCGAGCTGACGGCGGCCATGGAGACCACGAGCTCCCAGCTGTTCTCGGCGAGGAACACCGCGCGCGCCGGCCGGGTCTCGGGCAGCAGGTCCTGGACGGCGCAGGCCACCCGGCTGACCTTGTCGGCGAAGCTCGCCCACGTCAGACGGGTCTCGCCGTCGACGACGGCGACGCGCTGGGGCCAGCGGGCGGCGTGCTTGCGGATGTCCGCGATCTTGATCATGGAAGTGCTCTCCCTCGGGGTCGGGCGGTCAGCTGGTGACGACGGCGGTGGCGGCAGCGGCGGAGACGGTCGCCGCGGTGGTGCCGGCGGCGGAGACGGCCGCGGCGGTGCCGGCGAGCCGCTCGGTCGCGGTGGTGGTGCGCCGGTCGGTGACGGCGGCGGTGAGCCGCTCCCCGGCGGCCGCGGCGGCGCCGGCGAGCCGCTCGGCGGTGACGGACCCGGTCACGGGGCCGCTCCCCTGACCGGTCACGGAGCCGGCGACCGGTCCGGTGACCGGACCGGTGACGGCGTGGGCGGCCAGGTCGCCGACGGACACGGTGGGGTTCCTCAGCGTGTAGATCTCGCAGCCGCTGGAGCGCAGGGAGTCGATCTGGCTGAGGGTCCGCTCGCAGAGCTTCTCGCCGGGCACGGTGATCGGGATGCCGGGCGGGTAGGCGATGATGAAGTGCTCGGAGGTGCCCGCGGCCAGCGCCGCGGAGGCGCTCCGGTAGGTGCGCTGGATGGTGCGCAGCGCGTCGAGCAGCCGCAGCAGGGTCCCCTCGTCCACCCCGATGTGGATGTGGAAGAGGACCGCGTCGCCGCTCTCGCGGGCCACGTACAGCGCGTACTCGTCGAAGAGCATCCGGCGGAAGTCCGCCGCGGTGATGCCGAGGGCGCTGATGTCGACCAGGACCCGGGTGGGGTCGTCGCTGACGAGCTGGGCGGGGTCGGTGAGGTGACCGTCGGGCCCGAGCGGGCGGTACGCGGAGAGGCGCGGGTCGGTGGCGAGCTCGACGCGCAGGGTGCTGGCGAGGCCGAGCGAGCGGCCGAGGAGCGTCTCGCCCTCCGTCTCGGCCTGGAGCCGGGCCAGGTCGAGGCTGGCGAGGACGGGCCAGCTCGGCGAGGTGGTGTGGTGCTGGAAGAGGGCCTGCGCGGTCCGCTCCTGGGCCTCCCCGTCGCCGATGAGGTGCAGGTACGAGCCCTGGCGCAGCGCCGACATCGACTTGTGCGCGGAGTGGGTGACGGCGACGTTCATCGCGAGGCGCGGGTCGGCGGCGCGCAGCGCCTCGACGGCGTGGAGCGCGGTGAGCGGGCGCAGCCGGGGGTGGAAGCGGTGCGCCGCTCCCCACGCCTCGTCGACCAGGACGGCGACCTCGGGGTGCACGGCGGCCAGTTCGGCGAGGACGGTCGGCAGGTCGTAGCGGACCCCGTCGTAGGAGACGGCGGAGAGGACGACGGTGTCGAACGGCCGGCCCTCGACGGCGGCGGCCCGGAACATCTCCAGGAGCCGGGGCAGGTCGGCGTAGGTCCGCGGGCAGTCGTCGCAGCAGCGCTGCATCGGGGCGTACGCGACGTCGACGCCGAGCGAGTTGAGGGCGAAGTGCACCGACTGGTGGCAGGAGCGGTCCGCGAGCACGCGGGAGCCGGGCTGCGTCAGCGCGGTGAGCGCGACCCGGTTGGCGGTGCTGGTGCCGGCCGACAGGAAGAAGGTCGCGTCGGCGCCGAAGCTGCGGGCGGCGAGGCGCTGGGCCTCGCGCAGCGGGCCGCGCGGCCGGAAGAAGGAGTCCAGCATCGTGCCGCTGTAGGACACGTCGGCCGCGAGCTGCGCGACGCCGAACAGCGCCTCGTAGGTCTCCCGCATGTGGGAGTCGCGGATAGACCGGCCGTGCGACAGCGGCAGCGCGTGGAACGTGGCGATGTCCCGTCGGGCCACTGCGAGTACGGCGTCAGCGAGAGGGGTCCTGCCGTCCGGGTAGGCCCCCGAACGAGCCGGCCGAGGGGCCGGCTCCGGAGTGGAGCTGGTGGATGCGGTCATGCACCCATGAAATAAAAACCTTCGCGAAGGTATCAACTATCATCAGGGAGACTGATGGACGCCGGCCCCCGCCCCCGCCCGACCAGCGGGGAAACCACACCCCTCAGGAGGCGGCCCGACGCGGGCGCGCCACGAGTTCACCCCCGCAGTTGGGACAGACGTCCTCCATCGCGTCCGCGCACGGCACGCAGTAGCTGCACTCGTACGAGCAGATCCGCGCCGGCCCGTCCGGCGTCAGCTCCGCCGTCCCGCAGCGCTCGCACCGGTCCCTCATCTCCAGAGCCACGACCGGCCCCCCTTCCCCGCCCGGCGGGCGACCCCTCCATGATCCGGGCCGGACGGCAGCCGCTCAATCGCCGGGCGGCCAACCGTCGAACGGATCGGGTCACCCCTCCCCCGCCCGGTCGCGCCGCCCCGTCCCCTCACTCCCTGACCAGGCAGAACGGATGACCCGCCGGATCCGCGTAGACCCGCCGGCCCCGCTCCCCCTCCCCGTCGTCCAGCAGGCGCGCCCCGCACGCGAGGACCCGTTCCTGCGCGGCGTCGAGGTCGGCGACCCCGAGGTCGAGGTGGGACTGCTGCGGGCGCGAGCCCCGCGCACCGCGCTCCGGCGGCCGCGGGCACGCGGCTCCGCGCCCCCGACGGCGAAGCCCCGGCCGCGGGGCCGGGGCTTCGGACGGCGGGGAGGTCACGCCCCTCGGGTGTCCCGGCGGCGGGTCTGGGTGCGGACGGCGCCCATGCTGGCGGCGATGACGAGGGCGATGGCCAGGGCGTCGAGGGGGGAGAGGGCCTGGCTGAGGATGAGGAAGCCGGCGGTGGCGGCGATGGCCGGTTCGAGGCTCATCAGGACGGCGAAGGTGGGGGCGGGCAGCCGTCGGAGGGCGAGGAGTTCGAGGGTGTAGGGCAGGACGGAGGACATCAGGGCCACGCAGAGGCCGAGGCCGATCGTCGACGGGACCAGGAGCTTGTCGCCGGCCTCCACGATGCCGAAGGGCAGGCTGAGGACCGCGCCGAAGGCCATCGCGAGCGCGAGCCCGTCGGCCTGCGGGAAGCGCCGGCCGGTGCGGGCGCTGAAGACGATGTACGTCGCCCACATGGCGCCCGCGGCGAGCGCGAAGGCCGCCCCCAGCGGATCGAGGCGGTCGAAGCCCCCGCCGCCGAGCAGCACGACGCCGCCGAGCGCGAGACCGGCCCACAGCAGGTTCACCAGCCGGCGCGAGGCGACCACCGAGAGGATCAGCGGGCCGAGGACCTCCAGGGTCACCGCGGCGCCCAGCGGGATCCGGTCGGCTGCCTGGTAGAAGAGGATGTTCATGCCCGCCATGGCGGCGCCGAAGGCGAGGACGGTGCCCCAGTCGGCACGGCCGTAGCCGCGGACCTTGGGGCGGCAGACGATCAGCAGCACCGCGGCGGCGAGGACGAGCCGCAGGGTGACGACCCCGAGGGCGCCGGCGCGCGGCATGAGCAGCACGGCGACGGCGGAGCCGAACTGGACGGAGAGGCCGCCCGCGACGACGAGCGCGACGGGGCCGAGGCGGTGGCCCGCGAGGCCCCGGCCGACGGCGGCGCGGCGCGGCCCGGTGCCGCCCGGACCGGCTCCGGCCGCGAGGCCGTCCGGCACCGCCTGGCCCACGGCCGGGGCGGCCGCGGCGGCCGGCGCCGCGAGGGCGGCCGCATCCTTGACCGGACTGTCCACCGGTTCCTCCTCCTGCTCCCGCCACTGCTCCTGGCGCTGGTGCCCGACACGATCACACAGTCCATGAAACTGAACTGTAAGTTCAGAATAATGCACCCCGCTCGGGGCTGTCGTCCCGATTCCACTCCCCCGCCACCGACCACGCTAGAAGCCTTCGCGCGGCACCGGAAATGCCGATTGGGCTGCGGTTATGCTCCGGACGCATGAGCATCGAGCTGCGTCACCTCCGCTGCTTCCTCGCCATCGCCGAGGAATCCAGCCTGACCAGGGCGGCTGCCCGGCTCCACCTCACCCAGCCCGCCGTCTCCCGCACCCTCGCCGCCCTCGAACAGCACCTCGGCGCCCGGCTCGTCGACCGCTCGACCCATCACCTCGCGCTGACCGCCGAGGGCCGCGCCTTCCAGGACCGGGCCGCCGCCGCACTCGCCGCCTTCGAGGCCGCCGTCGACCCCGCCCGGCTGCGGCACCGCCCGCTCCGGCTCGGACACGCCTGGTCGGCCTTCGGGCCGTACACCACCCCCCTGCTCCGCCGCTGGCAGCGCGAGCACCCCGAGACCCCGCTGGAACTCCTGCGCATCGACGACCGCACGGCCGGCCTCGCCCGCGGCGAGGTCGACGCGGCCCTGCTCCGGGGCGCGGTGGACGCGCCGGGGCTCGTCACCGAGGAGCTCGCCACGGAGGAGCGGGTCGCCGCGCTGCCCGCCGACAGCCCGCTCACCGCCCGCGCCCGGCTCGTCCTCGGCGACCTGACCGGCGAGACCGTCGTCCTCAACACCGTCTCGGGCGCGACCACCCTCGCGCTCTGGCCGCCCGCCGGCCGGCCGTCCGCGACCCTGACCGTCGGCAACACCGACGACTGGCTCACCTCGATCGCCGCGGGCCGCGGCATCGGCGTCTCCTCCGCCTCCACCGCGGCGCTCCACGCCCACCCCGGCGTCGTCTACCTCCCCCTCACCGACGCGCCCGCGCTGCCGGTGGTCCTGGCCTGGCGCGACGCCTTTCCGCACCCGGCGACGGGCGCCCTGGTCGCGATGGCCCGCGAGATCGTCGGCGACGCCTGAGCCCGCCCGGGCCCCGCCGCCCACGGCGGGGGCGCCCCTGCGCCGGGGTGCGTCAGCCCGCGGACGCCGGGGCGTCCTCGTGGCGCCGCAGCGAGCGCCACACGTGGCCCGCCCAGGTGCGGGCCCCGGGGACGGCGTGCGAGCAGTGGAGGCCGGCGGCGGAGCCGTCCGGCTCGACGGCGTAGGCGGTGAACTCGTGCCGTCCGCGGCCGGAGCCGGCCGGCGTGCACCAGCAGGCGTGCCGCACGCCGCCGCCCGGCAGGTGCTCGGTCTGCCGGGCGGGACTCCGGTACGTCCGGGGCGCCGTCCAGGAGAACGGCGAGGAAGTCCGCCGCGGCGCGGCCTGCCCGGTCGTCCCGGAAGAGCGCGACGGCCACCCTGCGGTCCGGTCCGGCGAACTGGTCCGCCCCGTCGTCGAACCGCGCCGAGAGCCCCGCGCTGCGCTCCACCGACCAGCCGTCGCCGAGGTCGGTGCGGACCGCGACGGGCAGCGGCGTCGGGAAGCGCTCCAGGACGTGGTCACGGCCCCGGACGTCGCCGAGCAGCCGGACGGCGGCCGGCTCGTGTCCCTCCACGAGGTACGGCAGCTCCTCGGGGTCCGCGATCCGCGCCGTCATCTCCAGGCCGAGGGCCTCCCCTCGCCACGGCTCGACCGCGTCGGCGAGCCGGCCGCGCACGACGAGACCGGGGTAGGCGGCCTCGTCGTACCAGACCGCGGCCGCCCGCCGGAGCGTCTCCTCGTCGACCTCCAGCCAGGTGCCCGGGACCAGTTCGGTGTCCCCGGAGAGCTTCAGCGGCAGCAGGCACCGGACGTGGTGGCCGCCTCCGTCCACGGTGAGCAGCGCGTCCGGTCCCGGGCGTCCGCCGGGCCTCCTCGGGCGTCTCCAGGACCGCGTCAGGGAGCCCGAACCCGATGTCGATCCGCCGCTCGCCGGCGAGGGCGTCGCCGCGGCAGGAACAGCGGGCGGGAGGGGGTGTGGTGCTCGTCCCCGCACTCTAGTCAGGGCGCCCGGACGGCGGCGGCCGGTCCGCCGGGCCCTCCTTCGCGCCCTCCTCGACGGCCTCGGCCAGCAGTTCGGCGAGGTGGCGGCCCCGGTGGCCGGTCAGGTCGCCGATCTGCGTGCGGCAGGAGAAGCCGTCGGCGAGGACGGCGGCGTCGGGGGCGGCGTCGGCGAGGGCGGGGAGCAGCCGGTCCCCGGCACAGGCGACGGACACCTCGTAGTGGCCGGGTTCGAAGCCGAAGTTGCCGGCCAGGCCGCAGCAGCCGCCCACCAGCTCGCCGGTGAGGCCCGCGCGGGCACGGAGGCGACGGTCGGCGGCGTCGCCGAGCACGGCGTGCTGGTGGCAGTGCGTCTGGCCGGCGACCGGGCGGTCGACGCGGGGCGGCGTCCAGTCGGGGGCGAGGGTCTCCAGGGCCTCGGCGAAGGTGACGACGGAGGCGGCGAGCCGGGCCGCCCGCGGGTCTCCGGGGAGCAGTTCGGGGAGGTCGGTGCGGAGGGTGGCCGCGCAGGAGGGTTCGAGCACGACGACGGGCGGCTCCGACGGCTCCCCGCCGGGCGCCCCGCGCCCGTCGAGACCGGCGCGCGCACCGAGGCCGCCGCCCCCCTCGTCACCCCGCGGTCCGTCCGCTCCGTAGAGCACGTCCAGCGTCCGGCGCATCACCTTCCGGGCCGCGCCCAGTTGGCCGGTCGAGACGTAGGTGAGGCCGCAGCAGACGCGGCCCGGGGGGAGCCGGACGCCGAGGCCGGCGTCCTCCAGGACGCGGACGGCGGAGCGGCCGACGTGGGGGGCGAGGTGGTCGGTGAAGGTGTCGGGCCAGAGGGTGAGGTCCGGCGGGCGCGTGGAGGCGCGGTCGGCGAACCAGGAGGTGAAGGACTGCTCCGCCACCCTGGGCAGGGCGCGCTCGGGGGTGACGCCGGCGATCCGGGCGGCGAAGGGCAGGGCCATGGCCGCGTTGAGTCCGCGCCCGAAGCGGGCGAGCCACCCCGGGAGGCGGCCCATCGTCCAGTGGGAGCGGGGCCGGCGCCAGGGGCCGGTGGGGCCCGCGTAGTGGCGGTCGAGGAACTCGGCCTTGTACGCGGCCATGTCGACGCCGACGGGGCAGTCGCTGCGGCAGCCCTTGCAGGAGAGGCAGAGGTCGAGCGCCTCGCGGACCTCCTCGGAGCGCCATCCGCCGGTGACGACCTCGCCGAGGGCCATCTCGTGCAGCAGCCGGGCGCGGCCCCGGGTGGAGTGGCGTTCCTCCCCGGTGGCCCGGAACGAGGGACACATGACGTCGGAGCCCTGACTCGGCCCGGCGACACGGCACTTGGCGACGCCGACGCAGCGTGCCGCCGCGCTTCCCAGGTCCGCGCCCGGGCCGCCGGCCGCCCCCGCCGCGACGACGGGGAGCCCCGCGAAGCGCAGTCCGGAGTCCAGGGGACGCGGCCGGACGAGCATGCCCGGGTTGAGTCCCCCGTCGGGGTCCCACACGTCCTTCACCGCGCCGAAGAGGCCCACGAGTGCCTCCCCGTACATCCGGGGGAGCAGTTCGGCGCGGGCCTGTCCGTCGCCGTGCTCCCCGGAGAGGGAGCCGCCGTGGGCGACGACGAGGTCGGCCGTGGCCTCCGAGAAGCGGCGGAACCGGCCGACGCCCCGCTCGGTCCGGAGGTCGAAGTCGATGCGGACGTGGACGCAGCCGTCGCCGAAGTGGCCGTAGGGGACGCCGCGCAGCCCGAACTCGGCGAGCAGGGAGCGGAAGTCCCGGAGGTAGGCGCCGAGACGGGCCGGCGGCACCGCGCAGTCCTCCCAGCCGGGCCATGCCTCGCCGCCGCCGGGCATGCGGGTCGCGGTGCCGGCGGCGTCCTCGCGGATCCGCCACAGGGCCCGCTGTCCGGCGGGGTCGCGCACCACGGCGGCGTCGAGGGCGTCGGCCGCGCGGACCAGGGCGGCCGCCGCGGCCGGGCCGTCGGCCTCGACGAAGAGCCAGGCGCCGCCGCGGGGCAGGCCCGCGGCGCCCCGCACCAGGTCCGCGGCCATGCCCTCGACGGTCAGCGGTCCCAGCGGCAGGAGGCCGGCCGCCGCGTCCGCCGCCGCGCTCTCGTCGGGGTACCCGAGGACGACGAGGACGGGTTCGACGGGCAGCGGGACCAGCCGTACGGTCGCCTCGGTGACCACGCCGAGCGTGCCCTCGCTGCCGCAGAAGGAGCGGGCCACGTCGACGCCCCGCTCGGGGAGCAGCGCGTCGAGGGCGTAGCCGGAGATGCGGCGCGGGAGCCCGGCCGGGTATCCGGTGCGGAGCAGGGACAGGTGCCGGTCGACGAGGGGGAGGAGCCCGGGCGGCGCGCCCCGCCCGTCGCGGCCGAGCGTCAGCCGCGCTCCCCGGTACGTCACCACTTCGAGGGAGCGCACGTTGTCCGCGGTGGTCCCCCAGGCGACCGAGTGCGCCCCGCAGGCGTTGTTGCCGATCATGCCGCCGAGGGTGCAGCGGCTGTGCGTGGAGGGGTCGGGTCCGAAGGTCAGCCCGTAGGGCCGGGCGGCCTCCCGCAGCCGGCCGAGGACGAGCCCGGGGCGGACGACGGCGGTGCGCTCGGCCGGGTCGAGGGAGACGATCCCGTCCATGTGCCGTGTGAGGTCGAGCACGACCCCGGCGCCGGTCGCCTGGCCTCCGATCGAGGTCCCCGCGCCGCGCGCGACGACCGGGGTGACGCCGTGCGCCCGGCACACCTCCAGGGCCGCGGCGACGTCGTCGGCGTCGCGCGGAGCGACCGTACCGACCGGCACGCGGCGGTAGTTGGAGGCGTCCATGGTCGCCAGGGCCCTCGCCGTGACGGAGAAGTCGACGTCCCCGGCGAGGGCGGCGCGCAGGTCGTCGGCGAGTGCGGACGCGTGTTCCCGGTGTCTTCCCACAAGGCCAGGATGTCCCACTCCTCGTCTCATCCGGCGGACATCGGGCGACCGGCCCCTTGCCGACCCGATACCCTCCGCCTCGTGGCTGATATCCAGATTCCCGCTGACATCAAGCCCGCCGACGGCCGTTTCGGCGCGGGCCCCTCCAAGGTGCGTACGGAGGCGCTGGACGCCCTGGCCGCCACCGGCACCTCTCTCCTCGGCACGTCCCACCGCCAGGCTCCGGTCAAGAACCTGGTCGGCGAGGTACGTACCGGCATCCGTGACCTCTTCTCGCTGCCCGAGGGCTACGAGGTGATCCTGGGCAACGGCGGCTCCACCGCCTTCTGGGACGTCGCGACGCACGGTCTCATCGAGAACAAGTCGCAGCACCTCACCTTCGGCGAGTTCTCGTCCAAGTTCGCGAAGGCCGCCAAGCTGGCGCCCTGGCTGGCCGAGCCGACCGTGATCTCCTCCGACCCGGGCACGCACCCGGAGCCGGTGGCCGAGGCGGGCGTCGACGTCTACGCGTACACCCACAACGAGACCTCCACCGGTGTCGCCGCCCCGATCAAGCGGGTCGCCGGTGCCGACGAGGGCGCGCTCGTGCTGGTCGACGCGACCTCGGGCGCGGGCGGTCTGCCCGTCGACATCACCGAGACGGACGTCTACTACTTCGCCCCGCAGAAGTCCTTCGCCGCCGAGGGCGGTCTGTGGCTCGCGGCGTTCTCGCCGGCCGCCCTGGAGCGCGCCGCCCGTGTGCACGCCTCCGGCCGGCACGTCCCCGAGTTCTTCTCGCTGCCGACGGCGATCGACAACTCGCTGAAGAACCAGACGTACAACACCCCGGCGCTCTCGACCCTCTTCCTGCTCAACGAGCAGCTGAAGTGGATCAACGGCCAGGGCGGTCTCGACTGGGCGGTCGCCCGGACGAAGGAGTCCTCGGACGCGCTCTACGGCTGGGCCGAGGAGTCCAAGTACGCCTCCGCGTTCGTGACGGACGCGGCCAAGCGCTCGCAGGTCATCGGCACGATCGACTTCGCGGACGAGATCGACGCGGCGGCGGTCGCCAAGGTCCTGCGCGCCAACGGGATCGTCGACACCGAGCCGTACCGCAAGCTGGGCCGCAACCAGCTGCGCATCGCGATGTTCCCGGCGGTCGACCCGGCGGACGTGCGGGCGCTGACGGCCTGCATCGACTTCGTCATCGAGAAGCTCTGACCTCTCGCCGTACGGAGGGCCCGGCATCGCGGCGTCGATGCCGGGCCCTTCGGCGTCCCGCCCGGGGGCGCCGGGCGGTTCAGCCCTTGCGCAGCAGGCGCTTGGCGCCGACGACGAGGACGGTGGCGCCGGCGAGGACGAGGAAGCCGAGGGTGACGTCGCCGCCCTCGCCCTGGGCTGCGGGGGGCGCGGGGGACTGCGGGGAGCCGCCCGGCGCCTTCGTCGGCGTGCCGGAGGGGCGGTCGGCCTCCGGGCGGTCCACGCGGACCACCCGGCTGTTGCGCCCCTCGGAGCCGAACATGAAGGCCGAGCCGTCCGGCGTGTACGTCACCGACTCGGCCTGTCCCTGGAAGGGGGCGCCGACGGAGGTGCCGTCGTCGCCGAGGCGGCCGTCCTTCCAGACGTACTCCCTGGCGCTGAAGTAGCCGCGCAGGACGAGCCGTCCGCCGTCCGGGGAGAAGGCGCCGTCGGTCACCCACGGCACCTCGTCGACGCGACGGAAGACGTTCGTGCCGGACGGGGAGAGGCGCTCGGGGCCCGCGTAGAGACCGCCGCCGTCCTCGTTCTTGCTCGCGATGTAGACCCGGCCGGTCCGGGGGTGGACCATCAGGGCCTCGGCGTTGCGCGGCCCGTCGGCGTACTTCACCACGTACTGCCGTGCTTCGACGGTCTGGTCCTTCAGGGTCTTCGGCTCGGGGAAGCGGTAGATCCAGACGTGGTCCCACGTGCCGTCGAGGTTGTCGCCGATGTCGCCGACGTAGAGGTCGCCGTCAGGGCCCACGGCGATGGCCTCCATGTCGCGGGGGGTGCCGACGCCCTTCATCGTCAGGGTCGCGACGGTCTTCCCCGTGCGGGAGTCGACGCCGTAGATCAGCGGCGCGTCCTGGTCGTTGTGCGTCCAGTAGATCCCGGGGTGGGCGCGGCTCGCGGCGAGGCCGCTGGACTCCTTGATCCGGGCGTCCTGGATCGTGAAGTCCCGGTCGGGGTCCTGCCCTTCGGCACGGGCATGGCCGGCCGGGAGCAGCACCAGGGCCGCCGCCGCGCCGAGGGCGCACAGAGCAGATCGCATGGTCACCAGCCTGCCACGGCGGGGACGCGGACGCCGGGCGGTGGGGGTGGGCCCGGGGGCCGGGAAACCCGGTTGACCTGCCGGGAGGTCCCTGCCAGGGTCGCGCGCATGCCCACCTTCACCGCGCCCGACGGCACCGCTCTCGCCTATCACCTCACCGGCTCCGGCTCCGGGGACCCGCTGCTCTGCCTGCCCGGCGGCCCCCTCCAGGACTCCGCCTATCTCGGCGACCTCGGCGGACTGGCGGACCGCCGGCCGCTGGTCCGCCTCGATCTCCGCGGCACCGGGGACTCGGCGGCGCCGGACGACCCGGCCTCGTACCGCTGCGACCGGCTGGTCGAGGACGTGGAGGCGCTGCGCGCGCACCTGGGGCTGGAGACGGTCGACGTGCTGGGGCACTCGGCGGGGGCGAACCTGGCCGCGCTGTACGTGACCCGGCACGCCGACCGGGTGGGCCGGCTGGTGCTGGTCGCGCCGGGCGCGGCGGCGGCCGGTCTGGACACGACCGGCGAGGAGCGGCTCGCGGCGGCGCGGCAGCCCTGGCGCACGCAGGAACCGTGGTTCGCGGAGGCGTACACGGCTCTGGAGGAACTCGCGGCGGGGCGGGGCTCCGCGGCGGCCTTCGCGGCGGTCGCGCCGTTCTTCCACGGCACGTGGGACGAGGCGGCGCGCGAGCGGCACGCGGAGAGCGACCGCCGGCGCAACGCCGAGGGCGCGGCGGTGTACGGCGCCGAGGGCGCGTACGAACCGGCGGCCACCCGCGCGGTGTTCGCCGCGTTCGGGCGGCCGGTCCTGGTCGTCGCCGGGGAGGGCGACGCGAACACGCCGGTCCCGACGGCCGCCGGGTACGCGGCCCTCTTCCCGAAGGCCGAGCTGGCCGTCCTGCCGGGCGCCGGGCACTTCCCGTGGCACGACGACGCGGAGTGGTTCGCGGAGACGGTCGGCGCGTTCGTGGCGTAGGGCGCGGCGCGACGGGGGCGCCGGACCCGTGTCCCGGATCACGTCGCAGCGGCGGGAGACGGTCCGCGATGATATGACCATGCGTTTTCTGTTCGTCGGCGACAGCATGACCATCGGACGCGTCGGCGACTGGACCTGGCGTCACCGGATGTGGCAGCACCTGGAGGCCACGCTCCCCGGCGGGTACGAGATCGTGGGTCCGCGGACCGGGCTGTACGACCCCGGGGCGGCCGACGCGCCCGAGGGCGCCGAGGCGTACGCCGACCCCGCCTTCCCCGCCGCGGCCCGGCGCCACCTGGCCGGCTGGGGCGAGGGCTGGCTGCACATGGCCCCGGTGATCGGCGAGACGGTGACCGCCACCGGGGCGGACGTCCTGCTGATCTCGCTGGGCCTGATCGACCTCGGCTTCTACACCAACAGCGACCAGACGGAGGAGAACGTCCGGGCCTTCGTCACGGCGGCCCGCGCCGCGAACCCGCGGGTGCGGGCGGTGCTCCTGCCGGTCATCCCCAACGTCCGCGCCGGGTACGACGCCCCCTTCGCCGCCGAGTGCGCCCGCTTCAACGAGCTCCTCGCCAAGGCGGTCGCCGACCTGGACACCGCCGCCTCGCCGCTCCTCCTGGCCACGGTCCCCGACTCGTACGACCTGGGGGCCGACACCTACGACGGCACCCACCCGGGCCCCACCGGAGAGCACAAGCTGGCCGCCGCCTTCGCCGACGCGATGCACCAGGCGTGGGGGGTCGGCGGCCCGTACGCGGCCCGCTGAGGGCGCGCCGGACCCCGGGGCCCGGCGCGCGTCCTCACGGGGTCACCAGGCGAAGGCCTCCGGCGACGGGCCGGGACCCGGGAAGATCTCGTCGAGGCCGGCCAGGACCTCGTCGGTCAGCTCGACCTCCAGCGCGCGCAGCGCGCCGGCGAGCTGGTCGGGGGTGCGCGGGCCGACGATCGGACCGGTCACGCCCGGGCGGGTGAGCAGCCAGGCGAGGGCCGTCTCGCCGGGCGCCAGGCCGTGCTTGTCGAGCAGGTCCTCGTAGGACTGGAGCCGGGCGCGGGCGGCCGGGTCCGCGAGGGTGGCGGCCGCGCGGCCCTCGGTGCGGCGCTTGCCCTCGGACTCCTTCCTCAGGACGCCGCCGAGCAGACCGCCGTGCAGCGGGGACCAGGGGATGACCCCGAGGCCGTACTCCTGGGCGGCGGGGATGACCTCCATCTCCGCGCGCCGCTCGAAGAGGTTGTAGAGGCACTGCTCGCTGACGAGGCCGACGGAGCCGCGCCGGGCGGCGGTCTCGTTGGCCTGGGCGATCTTGTAGCCGGGGAAGTTCGAGGAGCCCGCGTACAGGATCTTCCCCTGCTGGATCAGCACGTCGACCGCCTGCCAGATCTCCTCGAAGGGGGTGGCGCGGTCGATGTGGTGGAACTGGTAGACGTCGATGTAGTCGGTGCCGAGCCGCTTGAGGCTGGCCTCCACCGCGCGGCGGATGTTCAGCGCCGAGAGCTTGTCGTGGTTGGGCCAGGCGTCGCCGTCGGCGCCCATGTTCCCGTAGACCTTGGTGGCGAGGACGGTCCGGTCGCGGCGGCCGTCGCCCTTGGCGAACCAGGAGCCGACGATCTCCTCGGTCCGCCCCTTGTTCTCACCCCACCCGTACACGTTGGCGGTGTCGAAGAAGTTGAGACCCGCGTCCAGCGCCGTGTCCATGATCGCGTGGCTGGTGGGTTCGTCGGTCTGCGGTCCGAAGTTCATCGTCCCGAGGACGAGTCGGCTGACCTTGAGTCCGGTGCGTCCGAGCTGCGTGTACTCCATGGTCACCCAGCCAACTGCTTCGAGTGCGCTCGAAGCAAGGGGGTTCCCACGGGGTGGCAGGGCCGCGCTACACGGCGTTACCGTCCGGCCAGCGACGCCACCGCGATGATCGCGAACATCAGTACGAGCACGCCGGCCATGATCCGGTTACGGGTCTTCGGGTCCACCCGACGAGGTTAACCCGAGCGCCCCTCCGCCCCTTCAAGGGGCCAGGCACCGACCGTCTCGTACCGCGGCCGCTCCCCCGCGTCCCCGCCCCCGGGCAGGTGGGAGCGCACGAGCGCGAGCTCGGCGACGTCCCACCGCCCGCCCTCGAAGGAGCCGAGCCCCTCGACGAGGGACCGCAGCGACGTCCCGTCCTCCCGGACCCGGCCGACGGTCAGGTGCGCCCGGTACCGGCGGTGCTCCTCCATCGCCACCCCCGCCCGGCGCGCGGCGGCGTCCGCCCGCTCGGCCAGGAGCCGCAGCGTGTCCAGGTCCCCGGCCACCCCGGCCCACAGGGCCCGCCGCCCGAAGTGCCCGCCGCCGTGGAGCCGCAGCGGGAACGGCGGCGTCCGGTGCGCGGCCCGCCCGAGCCGCGTCCGCAGCTCGGGCAGCAGCCCCTCCTCGACCTCCCCCATGAACGCCAGCGTCAGGTGCCAGCCGGGCCGCGCGGTCCAGCGCAGCCCCTCGGCCCCCGGCAGCCCCCGCAGCCGGTCGACGACCCGGCCGAGTTCGTCCAGCTGCGCCGGCGGCGGCATCACGGCGGCGAAGAGCCTCATGGGACAAGTCTGGCAGCCGCTAGCCTCGGCGGCATGAAGATCAGGAAGGGCGGGGCCGAGGACCTCCCCGCGATACTCGCGATACTCGACAGCGCGGTGGTCTGGCTGAACGCCAGGGGCATCACCGCCCAGTGGGGCACGGAGCCGTTCTCGGCCCGCCCCAAGGCGGTGGAGCAGGTCGAACGGACCCTGTCCGAGGGCGACCCCTGGATCGTCGAGATCGACGGCGCACCGGCCGGCACCATGACGCTGACGCCCCACCCCGGGCAGTACGTCGACCCCGCCTCCGAGCCGGAGGTCTACGTCCGCCTCCTCGCGACCCACGCCCGCTTCCACGGCCACGGCGTGGGCCGGGCGCTCCTGGAACACGCGGCCGCGGAGACCCGCCGCCAGGAGGTCTCCCTCCTCCGGGTGGACTGCTTCGGGGGCGGCGAAGGCCGCCTCGTCCGCTACTACGAGCAGCAGGGCTTCACCCGCACGCACCCCTTCCAGGTGGGCGACTGGCCCGGCCAGGTCCTGGAACGGCGGGTCTGACGACGACGGGGGCACCGGGGCCGGGCCACGACGGGCCCGGCCCCCACGGCGCCGCCCGCAGGGGCTACGCCGCCGTGGCCAGCCGCTCGCGCGCCACGAAGCGCACCTGCGGGTGGCCGCGCCGCCAGCCGACCGCGACCTTCAGGCCGCCGACGCGGGCGAGGACGAGCCCGATCACCGCGGCCGCCGCCAGCGAGATGACGCCGCCGGTGGCGAAGCCGACGCGGGCCCCGTAGGTGTCGGTGACCCAGCCGAGGAGCGGCGCGCCGATCGGCGTGCCGCCGGCGAAGACCATCATGTAGAGGCTCATCACCCGGCCCCGCATGGCCGGGTCGGTCGCCATCTGGACGGCGGAGTTCGCGGTGATGTTGACCGTGAGGCCGATCATGCCGATGGGCACGAGCAGCAGCGCGAAGAGCCAGAACGCGGGCGACAGGGCGGCCGCGATCTCCAGGGCGCCGAAGACGGCCGCCGCGACGACCAGCATCCGCAGCCGCGTCGAGCCGCGCCGGGCGGCGGCGAGGGCGCCGACCAGCGAGCCGGCCGCCATCAGGGTGTTGAGCAGGCCGTAGGTCCCGGCGCCGACGTGGAAGACCTCGCCGGAGAAGGCCGTGAGCCAGATCGGGAAGTTGAACCCGAACGTGCCGATGAAGCCGACGAGGACGATCGGCCAGATCAGGTCCGGACGCCCGGCGACGTACCGCAGGCCCTCCCGCAGCTGGCCCTTGCCGCGCGGGGCGCGCTCCACCTTGTGGAGCTCGCCGGGCCGCATGAGCAGCAGGCTCACGAGCGGGGCGAGGAAGGACAGGCCGTTGAGGAGGAAGGCCCAGCCGCTGCCGACCCCGGCGATGAGGACACCGGCGACGGCGGGGCCGACGAGCCGGGCGGACTGGAAGTTCGCCGAGTTCAGGGAGACGGCGTTGCGCAGCTGGTCCGGGCCGACCATCTCGGAGACGAAGGACTGACGGGCCGGGTTGTCGACGACGGTCACCATGCCGAGCAGGAAGGCGATCAGGTAGACGTGCCACACCTGGATCTGGCCGGAGAGGGTCAGGACGGCGAGGGCGAGGCCGCAGACGCCGAGGGCGCCCTGGCTGAAGAGGAGCAGGAGCCGCTTCGGGTAGCGGTCGGCGATGACTCCGCCGTACAGGCCGAAGAGCAGCATCGGGAGGAACTGCAGGGCCGTCGTGACGCCGACGGCGGCGGCCGAGCCGGTGAGGCTCAGGACCAGCCAGTCCTGGGTGATGCGGGCCATCCACGTACCGGTGTTGGAGACGATCGCACCGGTGAAGAACAGCCGGTAGTTACGGATGCCGAGCGAGGAGAAGGTTCCTCCCCGCCCGCGGGTGTCGAGGGTGGGTTGATGGACGGGTGCGGAGTCTGCTCCGTGTCCCGTGCTCAAAGTGCGTCGCCTCCTTGGCGCGTCGGCTGGGTCCGGGGGCCGCCCCGGTCCGCGGGCTACCCCCGTGGAGCGGGGGGCAGGTGGGCGAGCTTCTCCAGGACCGGGGCGGCCGCGCGCAGCTTGGCCCATTCGTCCTCGTCCAGTCCTTCGGCGAGGGCGGCCAGCCAGGCGTTCCGCTTGCGGCGGGACTCCTCGAGCATGGCCTCGGCCTGCTCGGTCTGGCTGACCACCTTCTGCCGGCGGTCGTCGGGGTGCGGCTCCAGCCGGACCAGTCCCTTGGCCTCCAGCAGCGCCACGATGCGGGTCATCGACGGCGGCTGGACGTGCTCCTTGCGGGCCAGCTCACCGGGGGTGGCCGAGCCGCAGAGCTTCAGAGTGCCCAGGACCGACATCTCGGTCGGGCTGAGCGACTCGTCGACGCGCTGGTGCTTGAGGCGTCGGCCCAGTCGCATGACGGAGGAGCGGAGCGCGTTCACGGCCGCGGCGTCGTCGGCTGTGCCGTGGGACAGGTCAGGCATGTTTGTTAGCCTAACTCATTACTCTGTCTAAATACCAACGGGAACACCCCGACGTCGCAGGGATCACACCCGTACAGCCCAAAACGGGCGACAACGGGACGCCCGCAGGTCACGCTTCCGTATCCATGTATCACCCAAATGAGTGAGTCGGATCCGGAAAGTGACGCAAAGAGGCCCCGGCTGCCCCGACCCTGAACGGCATGGGATCGACAGTGCTCAGCCTGCGCATCGACGGTGAGCTGCTCGACCGGCTCAGGAGTCACGCCGCGAAAAGAGGAATGAGCGTCCAGGACTACGTGGCCCGGACGCTCATTCGCGAGGATTTCGACGAGCGGTTCAAGACCGCCGTCGACGAGACGGAGAAGTTCTACGGGGCGCCCGAGGCGCCCGGGGATCACGTGAGGCCGAGCGCCGGCATCGCGTAGTAGAAGACGAAGACAGCCGACACGACGTACATGGCCACCGGGACCTCACGGCCCCGTCCGGCCGCCAGCCGCAGCACGCTGAACGCGATGAAGCCGATGCCGATGCCGTTCGTGATCGAGTACGTGAACGGCATCATCACCATGGCCAGGAACGCCGGCACCGCGATGGTGAAGTCGCTCCAGTCGATGTCCTTGACCGAACCGGCCAGGATCAGGAAGCCGACCGCGAGCAGCGCGGGGGTGGCCGCCTGGGAGGGGACCATCGTCGCCAGCGGCGTGAGGAACAGCGCGACCGAGAAGAGGGCGCCGGTCACGACCGAGGCGAGGCCCGTGCGCGCGCCCTCGCCGACGCCCGCCGTGGACTCGACGAAGCAGGTGGTGGCCGAGGAAGAGGTCGCGCCGCCGGAGGCGACGGCCAGGCCGTCGACGAGCAGGACCTTGTTGATGCCGGGGAAGTTGCCGTCCGCGTCGATCAGCTTGGCCTCGTCGCCGACGCCCAGGATCGTGCCCATCGCGTCGAAGAAGCAGGACAGCAGCACGGTGAAGACGAACAGGACGCCGGTGAGCATCCCGACCTTCCCGAACCCGCCGAAGAGGCTGACCTGGCCGACCAGGCCGAAGTCCGGCGAGGCGACCGGGTTGCCCGGCCACTCCGGGGTGGTGAGGCCCCAGGACGGGACGGTCGCGACAGCGTTGATCACCATCGCGACGATCGTCATGACGACGATCGAGATGAGGATCGCGCCCGGCACCTTGCGGATGATCAGGGCGAGCGTGAGGAGCGTGCCCAGGATGAAGACCAGGACCGGCCAGCCGGTGAGGTGACCGTCGCCGCCCAGCTGGAGCGGGACGGTGGTGTGGGCGGCGTCGGGGATGCGGGAGACGAAGCCCGAGTCGACGAGGCCGATCAGCATGATGAAGAGGCCGATGCCGATCGCGATGCCCTTGCGCAGGCCGACCGGGACGGCGTTCATGACGCGCTCGCGCAGGCCGGTCGCGACGAGGAGCATCACGACGATGCCGGCGAGGACGACCATGCCCATCGCGTCCGGCCAGGACATCTTCGGCGCGAGCTGGAGCGCGACGACGGTGTTGACGCCGAGGCCGGCGGCGAGGGCGATCGGCACGTTGCCGATGACGCCCATGAGGAGCGTCGTGAACGCCGCCGTGAGGACGGTGGCGGTGACGAGCTGGCCGCTGTCGAGCTGGTGCCCGTACATGTCCTTGGCGCTGCCGAGGATGATCGGGTTCAGCACGATGATGTAGGCCATCGCGAAGAAGGTGGCGAAGCCGCCCCGGATCTCGCGGCCGACCGTCGAGCCGCGCTCGGAGATCTTGAAGTAACGGTCGAGGCCCGAGGAAGGGGTTCCGGGGCTCTCGGGGGACGTGGCCGTGGCGGTGGCCGTGGTGCTCATGGGGTTCCTCTTCGGAAGAAGTCCTTTTTGGCGGTTCATACGAGGGAAACCCGCCAGAGGCAAACCGTTTCAGTATGAACACATGAACGAGGGAGCGTCCATCTCCGCGCGTAGACCAGGCATGAGCACGAATACGGGCCACCTAGACTGAGGCCATGGCGAAGTGGACACCGAAGCACGAGGCACCCGAGCCCCTCGAAGGGCCCGTCGTCGCCACCATCACCGGCGGAACGATCCTCTGGTTCGTCCTCTTCCTCGTCCAGGTCCCCTTCTACGGCTGGTTCGACGAGCGGGGCATCACCTCCTGGATCTGGACCTGCCTGGCCGGTGCCGGCCTCGGCCTGATCGGCATCTGGTACGTCCGGAAGCGCGACGCGGCGATCAAGCGCCACGCGGCGGCCCTGGCCGCCCAGGACCCGGGTACGCCTCAGGTCCCCTAGGGGGTGCCGTGCCGAGTGGGCCCAGGGTCTGATTCCCCTCCTCCCCCGGTCTGATCTTCGCCTTCCTCGGCAGGTGGACGGCCGGAAGCGGTCGTACCGTCGAAGACATGACTCAGCGGGCGAAGATCGACACCGACGGCGGCGAGCCCCGGGCGGCCCCACCGCCCGTCGTGCACCACCCCGCCGGACTCACCTCCGCCGAGGTGGCCGAACGCGTCGCGCGCGGCGAGGTCAACGACGTCCCCCTGCGCAGCTCGCGCTCCACCGCCGACATCGTCCGCGGCAACGTCTTCACCCGGTTCAACGCGATCATCGGCGTGCTCTGGGTGATCATGCTGGTCGTGGCGCCGATCCAGGACAGCCTCTTCGGCTTCGTGATCGTCGCCAACACCGGCATCGGCATCATCCAGGAGCTCCGCGCCAAGAAGACCCTCGACGGGCTCGCCGTCATCGGCGAGGCGAAACCGACCGTCCGGCGCGACGGCGTCTCCGCCGAGCTCTCCACCTCCGAGATCGTCCTCGGCGACCTCGTCGAGCTCGGCCCCGGCGACAAGGTCGTCGTCGACGGCGTGGTCGCCGAGGCGGACGGCCTGGAGATCGACGAGTCCCTGCTGACCGGCGAGGCCGACCCGGTCCTGAAGAAGCCCGGCGACCGCATGATGTCCGGCTCGTTCGTCGTCGCCGGCGGCGGCGCCTTCACCGCCACCAAGGTCGGCCGCGAGGCGTACGCCGCCCAGCTCGCCGAGGAGGCGTCCCGCTTCACGCTGGTCCACTCGGAGCTGCGCAACGGCATCTCCACGATCCTGAAGTACGTGACGTGGATGATGATCCCGACCGCGATCGGGCTCGTCATCAGCCAGCTGGTCGTCAAGGAGAACAACGTCAAGGACGCCGTCGCCCGCACGGTCGGCGGCATCGTCCCGATGATCCCCGAGGGGCTCGTCCTGCTGACCTCCGTCGCCTTCGCGGTCGGGGTGATCCGGCTCGGCCGCAAACAGTGCCTCGTGCAGGAGCTGCCCGCCATCGAGGGCCTCGCCCGCGTCGACGTCGTCTGCCTCGACAAGACGGGCACGCTCACCGAGGGCGGCATGGACGTCACCGAGCTCAGGCCGCTGGACGGCGCGGACGAGACCTACGTGCGCAAGGTGCTCGGCGCCCTCGGCGAGTCCGACCCGCGCCCCAACGCCTCGCTCCAGGCGATCATCGACGCCTACCCGGAGACCGTGGAGTGGCGGTGCACCGAGAGCCTGCCCTTCTCCTCCGCCCGCAAGTACAGCGGCGCCGCGTTCAGCGAGGGCGACGGCGGGGACTCCACCTGGCTCCTCGGCGCCCCCGACGTCCTGCTCCGGGCCGGCGACCCCGCGCTCGCCGAGATCGACCACCTCAACCAGCAGGGCCTGCGGGTCCTCCTCCTCGCCCGGACGGCCCACGAGCTCGACTCCCCCCAGGTCGCCGAGGGCACCCGCCCGACCGCGCTCGTCGTCCTCGAACAGCGGCTGCGGCCCGACGCCGGCGACACCCTCGCCTACTTCGCCGAGCAGAACGTCGCCACCAAGGTCATCTCCGGGGACAACGCCGTCTCGGTCGGCGCCGTCGCCGGCAAGCTCGACATGCCCGGCGCGGCGAACACCGTGGACGCCCGCACCCTCCCCACCGACCGGGAGGAGATGGCGAAGGTCCTCGACGAGAACGCCGTCTTCGGCCGGGTCACCCCCCAGCAGAAGCGCGACATGGTCGCCGCCCTGCAGTCACGCGGCCACACGGTCGCCATGACCGGCGACGGCGTCAACGACGTTCTCGCCCTCAAGGACGCCGACATCGGCGTCTCCATGGGCTCCGGCTCGGAGGCGACCCGCGCCGTCGCCCAGATCGTCCTGCTGAACAACTCCTTCGCGACGCTCCCCTCCGTCGTCGCCGAGGGCCGCCGCGTCATCGGCAACATCACCCGCGTGGCCACCCTCTTCCTCACCAAGACGGTCTACTCCGTCCTCCTGGCGGTCCTGGTGGTCTGCTCGCAGGTCGAGTACCCGTTCCTCCCCCGCCACCTCACGCTGCTCTCCACGCTCACGATCGGCGTCCCGGCCTTCTTCCTCGCCCTCGCCCCCAACAAGGAACGGGCCCGGCCGAACTTCGTCCGCCGCGTCATGCGGTACGCCATCCCCGGCGGCGTCATCGCGGCGGCCGCCACCTTCACCACGTACCTGCTCGCCCGCCACCACTACAGCGGCCCGAACGCCCTCCAGGCGGAGACCAGCGCCGCCACCCTGACGCTCTTCCTGGTCTCCATGTGGGTCCTGGCGATCATCGCCCGCCCCTACACCTGGTGGCGCCTCGCGCTGGTCGCCTCGATGGCGGGCGCCTTCCTCCTCGTCCTCGTCGTCCCCTGGCTCCAGCACTTCTTCGCGCTCAAGCTCGTCGGCGTCACCATGCCCTGGACGGCGGTCGCCATCGCCGCCGCCGGCGCGCTCCTGCTGGAGATCGCCTGGCGCTGGGTCGACCGCCGCTTCCCGGCCTGAACCCGGCCGGGACCGGGCCGGGGCAGGCGCCGGGTCGGTCAGTCGAACCAGCGGTCGCGGGCGAGTTCCGGCGTGCGGGAGGGGTCCTCCAGGAGGGCGGCGACCTCGAAGCGGCGGGGCCACTGGCCGGCCGCCCAGGCGAGACCCGCGGCCACCCCTTCGAGGGTGGCGGCGTGGAGGACGCCGTCGGGGGTGTGCCGCCAGTCCAGTTCCACGCCCGCCGCGCGCAGCTCGTCGTGCTCGATGTAGGAGGCGGGGGTCGAGGGCCCCAGGAGGGCGTGGACCGAGGACGGCACCTCGTGCTCCTCGCCGACCGTGCTGACCTCGGCCTCGACGGCCTCGCTGAGGCGCCGGACCTGGAACAGCTCGGCCAGGTCGGCCGCGCGCGACGGGGAGACGGGCAGGAGCGGGACGCCGTCGGCCAGCGGCAGGAGGTCGGGGGCGTCCGCGACCAGGGCGTCCGCCGCGTCGACCACGACGAGGGCGCCGTCCACGACCGCGCGCAGCTCGTCGGGGAGGGTCACCTGCTCGGGGTCGAGGTCGGCGAGGGCCGTGTAGAGGGCGTGCAGCTGGACCGCGCTGACCTCGCGGGAGGGGTCGGAGAGCCGGGTGAGGAGCTCCGCGGCGCCGCCCGGCTCGTCCAGGAGGGCCGCGACGGAGGTGCGGACGCCCAGGGCCCGGAGGACCTGCTCGTCGTCGAAGCCGGTCGCGTCGGCGGAGTCGTACAGGCCGGCGAGGAGGGGGTCGGAGCCCTCGGCGCGGAGCCCCGCCGGGCGCCGGCCGTCCAGGACCGGGTGGTCGCGCAGCCACCAGGCGGTGTAGGAGCGGACGGTCTCCGTCGTGCCGTCGGGCAGGAGGACGCGGACGGGCTGGGTGAGGGCGTCGCGCAGCGGCGGGCGGGCGAGCAGGGAGAGCGCCCGGGGCCAGGCGTCGTCGTCGACGAGGTCCAGGTCCCGGACGGCGACGATCTCCGTCGCCACCGGCGGCACGGGCGTGTCGGGCAGCCGGTCGAGGACGTCCTCGCACCACACGTCGACGGCGTCGAGGAGGCCGGCGTCGTCGGGCTCGGGGTAGTCGCCGTCGCGGGGCTCGACCTCGTCGGGGTCGAGGACGAGGTCGGTGGCGCGGACCAGGGCGAAGGTCGCCAGGACCCCGCAGGCGGCGAGCGGCTGTTCGCCCCAGCGGGCGGCGAGTTCCGCGTCGACGAAGGCGAGTTCGTCCTCCCGCATGATCGCGGCGAAGGGGGAGCCGGGGAGGACGAGTTCGCCCGCCGGGGAGAGTTCGCCGTCCTCGTCGGGGAGGGCGAGCGCGCCGAGCCACGGCTCCTCGCCCGGGTCGAGCTCCGCGTCGCGGACGAGGCCGAGGACCGTGTCGGCGAGTTCGTCCGCGTCCAGGGTGTCGGCGTCCTCGTCCCAGATCTCGCCCGCGTCCAGGGAGGCGGCGACCGCCGCCCGCACCTGCGGGGTCGTCAGGACCGCGCGGGGCGTGGCGGGCAGGGCGCCCAGCTTCTCCAGGAGCGGGTGGGCGGCCTCGGGGTGGGCGACCTTCAGGCCGAGGCGGGTCAGCTCGGCGGGGGTGCGGTCCTGCGGGAGGAGGACCTGGCGGGGGCCGATCGTCGTGCGGATCCGGACGCCCTCGGCGCTCTCCGCGAGGGGCACGGGCAGACCGGTCAGCCGGTCGGGGTCGACGCCGGCGAGGGAGTCGTAGAGCCGCCACCACCAGGTCGGGGCCCGGTCCACCCCGGCGAGCCGGTCGATGGCCTCGGTCAGCGGGACGCGGCCGACGCCGAGGGTGCGCAGCTCAGGGCGCCGCTCCAGGCCGGCCGGGAGGAGGGTGGGGAACACCTCGGCGAGGACGTCGACGGTCTCCGCGCCGGCGCCCTCGGCGACCTCGGCCTCGATGGGACGCAGGGCGGGCAGTTCCTCGGAGGGGGCGGCGGGCGCCAGGAAGGCGACGCGGGGCAGCCGGTCGAGGATCGCCTCGCGCAGCGCGCCGTCGAGGGGGCCCTTGCCGAGCGGGCCGGGCACGAGGTCGAGGGTGGCGGTCGTCACCGGCTGCCAGTCGGCGAGCAGTTCGGCGTACGCGTCGGCCGCGCGCTGCACCAGGAAGTCGGTGAGGGGGCCGGGCGCCGGGTGGCGACGCGCGGTGTCGAGCGGGAGGGAGGCGATGAGGAGCGCGGGGATGCCGAGGGGCTCGTCGGTGGGCGTGGGGGCGTGCACGACCGGTGACGTCCGCGGGTGGCGGGGGGCGCCCTCGGGGTCCACGGGGACGGCCCAGGTGACGGTCCAGTGGGGTCGCAGGCGCTCCTCGACCGGGCGGTCCCTGAGGAGTTCGGGGTCGATCGGGCCGCCGTGGGAGACGGTCCGCCAGCGGTGGGTGCCGGTGGCGGTGTCGTCGACGCGGACGTAGCCGTCGTCCTCGGAGCGGCGCAGGGTCCGTACGCCCTCCGGTGTCTCCACGACGATCTCCGCGAGGCCCGGCAGGGTGAGGAGGAGGGCGTCGTCGACGGAGGTGAGGAGCCGCTCGGCGAGGTCGCGGGCGGCGGCGTCGCGCAGCGGGAGGACGACGACGGTGTCGTAGCCGTCGGGTGCGGTGCCCTCGGCGGGGAGCGGGAGCCGCAGCAGGGGGACGTGGCCGTCGCGGCGGCGCAGTTCGTCGCCGAGGCCCGGGCTGTAGCGCGCCGCTTCGGCGGCGAGTTCGCGGGCCTCGGCGAGGGACCAGCGGACGCCGCCGTGGCGGCCGAGGACGGCGGGCTCGTCGCTGACGGCGAGGACGGCGGCGAAGCCGACGCCGAAGCGGCCGACGGCGCCGTGGCCCTGCTCGCGCTTGGCGGACGCCCGGAGCGTCGACAGCGACTCGGTTCCGGCGGCGTCGAGCGGGGCGCCGGTGTTGGCGGCGGCGAGGACGGCGGGGCCCTCGTGGTCGGCGGGGTGCAGGGTGAGGCGGAGGCGGCCGGTGACGCCGGCGCGGTGGGCGGCGTCGGCGGCGTTCTGCGCGAGTTCGACGACGAGCCGGTCGCGGTAGCCGCCGAGCGCGAGGTCCTCCTCGGCGTTGGCGTCCTCCCGGAACCGGGCGGGCGAGGCGCCCCAGGCGTCGAGCACGCCCCGCCGCAGCCGTGCGGTGCCGAAGGGGTCGGTTCCGTCGGTCGTCGTCCGGACGCTGACGCTCACGTCTGACTCCACTCTGCGGGGCGGTGATCGGGCGGTGACGCTGCCGGACCGCTGGGGTCCGGGGCCCGAAGGTACCGTGCCCCGGCCCGCACCGGACGCCGGGGCACGTGCGGTCCCCGGGGCGCGCGGAAGCGCGTCCCGGGGAGCCGCGCGGGCGGCGTCGGCGCGGGGCGCCCCCTACGAGTGGCCGAGGTCCTCGGAGCCGGCGTCGGGCTCGGTGGTGGAGCCGGAGTCCTTGGCGGGGCGGAGTGGGAAGGCGTCCGCGGCCATGGAGTCGAGGACGGGCGGCGCGGGGCGCGGCGGCTTGGGCATGACGGCGGCCTCGGAGTGGCCCCCGCAGCCGTAGGCGAGGGAGACGACGCGGCCGTCCGCCGGGGAGAACTCGTTGGCGCAGACGCCGAACGCCTGCTTCAGGGAGCCGGCGATCGGCACCAGGAAGGCGCAGGACTCGCAGGAGGCGGGGGCGGCCTGGGCCATGGGCGTCTTGGCGCCGAAGGCCTCGTCCCAGCGGTCCGCGGCCACGTGGAGGCCGTACCGGGACAGGACCCGGGCGCGGCGCATGCCGAGTTCGTCGGCGACCGCGGCGATCGCGCCCCGCGAGGGGGTGCGGGTCACGATCTCGGCGTCCTCGGCGTCGAGGTGGTCCGCCATCTCCTCGGAGACCGCGGAGTTCGGCGGCGGCGCGTCCTCGCCGGAGTAGCCGGGCTCCAGGCGCAGGTCGTCCTGCTCGGTGGGGAGGAGGTCGCCGGGGCCCATGTCGCCGGGGCGGAGCCGCTCGCTCCACGGCACCCACTCGGGGGCGAGGAGGGCGTCGGCGCCGGGCAGCAGGACGGTTTCGTCAAGCGTGACGTTCTTGGCGCGGGAGGCACGGGTGACCGTCACCGCCCAGCGCCAGCCCCGGTATCCGGGCTCCTTGGACTCGAAGTAGTGCGTGACGACCCGGTCGCCCTCCGCGACGACCTCGACGTGGGCGCCTACGATGCCGGGCGCGGCCGCCTCCTCGGCGGCCTCCCGGGCGAGGTCCACGGCCTCGGCGCACAGGCGGTCGGGGGTACGCGTGGCTCGCGGGGTACGCGGGGTACCGCTTCGCGTCGTCGCAGCACTCACAGGTCTCGCTTCTCTCCTACGCCGTCTCACGGGTGCGCCGGCCGAGGGGCGGGAGCGAAGCCACGGGCGGCGGGCGGAGCGGACCAGGGGGCCGCATCGACGTCCGCGCACCCGACTCGTATCTCGCGTGTCTCGGGCACACCTATCGCCATCCATTCTGCGGGATGCCGAAGAGGCGCGCGGCCGAGAGCTTCCGCCGGTGACGCGCTACGCACGCTACCCCGTTCGCGGGCCTCCGCCCACCTGCCCGTCCCAAGTGGCCCGGATCGCGGACACGCCGGAGCGGCGCGCGCGGCCGTGTCCGCGGGTGTTCGGGGACGGCGACGGCCCGCTCGCGGAGCGGACCGGGGGCGCCTCGGGGCCCTGGACCAGGGCCCGTTCGGGGGGCGCGGGGTGCGGGCGGGACGTCCGGGTCGTGGCGGTCCGCGGCCCGTCCACCGTCGTGGCACGGTTCGTCCGGCGCGCCGGTGGGGCACTATGACGGAGTGGCAGCCGCACGGTCTCCCGCACGATCCGAAGATCATGCCGGACCGCTCCGCCGAGCGGGCCGGGCGATCGGTCGTGCCCTGCACCTGCCCTTCACGGGCACGGCGAAGGGCATCAGGAAGGCGACGCACGCGCACGGCGCGGGTGAGTCGGGGCTCGGGAAACTGATCGAGCTGCACGCCGTGAACGGCGCCGGGGACGTCATGATCACCGTCGCCCTGGCCTCCACCGTGTTCTTCTCCGTCCCCACGGACGAGGCCCGCGGCCGGGTCGCGCTGTACCTGGCCGTCACGATGGCGCCCTTCACCCTCCTGGCGCCGGTGATCGGGCCGCTCCTGGACCGGGTGCCGCACGGCCGGCGCGCGGCGATGGCGGGGGCGATGCTGACCCGCGCCGTCCTCGCGGTCATGATGTCGGGCCTCGTGGCCACCGGCGGCATCCAGCTGTATCCGGCGGCGCTGGGGGTCCTGGTGGCCTCGAAGGCGTACGGCGTGGTCCGCAGCGCGGTGGTGCCGCGGCTGCTGCCACCGAACTTCTCCCTGGTGAAGGCGAACTCCCGGGTGACCCTGGCGGGGCTGCTCGCCACCGGCATCGCCGCGCCCATCGGGGCGGGGCTCCAGATGATCGGGCCGGGCTGGCCGCTCTACGGGGCGTGCGCGCTGTTCCTGCTGGGCACGTTCTGGGCGCTGCGGATGCCGCCGAAGGTGGACTCGGCGAAGGGTGAGCGGCGGGCGCACCTGCTGACGCACGGCGAGCGGAAGCCGAGTCTGCGGACGGTCGGGCCCTCGGTCCTGCACGGTCTGGAGGCGAACGCGGCGCAGCGGATGCTGTCGGGTTTCCTGATCTTCTTCCTGGCGTTCCTGCTGCGCGAGCATCCGCTCTCGGGGCAGAGCGCCGCCGTGTCGCTCGGGATCGTGGCCGTCGCGGCGGGCGTGGGGAACGCCTGCGGGACGGCGGCCGGCTCACTGCTGCGGGACCGCGGCCACGGCCCGGAGGTGATCATCGCCACGATGATCAGCATCGTGCTGGCGGCGGCGATCTGCACGGCGGTGTTCTTCGGCGGCGTGATGGTCGCCGTCCTGGTCGCGGTCGCGGGCCTCACCCAGGCGCTGTCGAAGCTGTCGCTGGACGCGCTGATCCAGCGGGACGTGCCCGAGGTGGTGCGGACCTCGGCGTTCGCGCGCTCCGAGACGGCGCTGCAGATGGCGTGGGTGGTGGGCGGCGCGATCGGCATCGCCCTGCCCCTGAACGCCACCCTCGGCATGTCCGTGGCGGCCGGGATCCTCGCCCTGGGGGCGGCGCTCGCGGTCCGCGGCCTGCTGGGCGCGGCCCGTCACCGGCCCGGTCCGAAGGACCGGACCAAGGCACGGGTGGCGTAGCGCCCGGCGGTACCGGGAGGCGGCACGCCGTACCCCCGCGTGGCGCGGACGCGACGGCCCGATAGCCTTCGGCTCATGACCGTTGCGTTCTTCTCCGGCTCGCGCCGCCGGGCCGCCGTCGCCCTCGGGGCCGTCTCCGCCGGGCTCCTCGTACTCTCCGCCTGCGACAAGCCGACTCCGCTCGCGACCGTGACGGTCGGGACCGACTCGGTCCATTCCGAGGCCGCCTGCTACAACAACGGCGACCCCATCAAGGAGTCGCAGATCCAGCAGTGCCTCAACAAGAAGGCGGAGAAGTCCATCTCCGTCGCGATGGACGACAAGATCCGCTTCGGCGTGGACCCGGAGATCGCGGACCGCGGCTGGACGATCTTCCTCGGCGGCCAGCAGGCCGAGCCGGAGCCGTACAAGAAGACGTACCGGACGATTCCGGCCAGCGCCTTCTTCTCGACCCAGACCGGCGAGGCCACCGACCAGACCCAGGTGACCATCGTCGAGAACACCGGCAAGACGCTGACCGGCATCTGGCACTTCCAGCTGAAGAAGGAATCCTGATCCGCCGGTGGTCCACCGGATCCTGATCGTCACGGCCGTGGCGGCGGAGGCGGACTCCGTCACCGCGGGCCTCGGCCCGGGCGGCCTCGACGACGCCGGGCCCCTCCCGCTGCCGGGAGGCGCCGCCCTGCGCCGTCACACCGGTGACTCCGGTCGCGTGCGGGTCGACGTGCTCGTCGGCGGGGTGGGCCCCGCCGCCGTCGCCGCCGCGACGGGCACCGCGCTGGCCCGCGCCGCGCTCGACGGCGCCGCCGGCCGCGCCCCGTACGACCTCGTCGTCTCCGCCGGGATCGCCGGCGGGTTCCCCGGGGTGGCGCCGCTCGGGAGCGTCGTCGTCTCCCGGTCCGTCGTCGCCGCCGATCTCGGGGCGCAGACGCCCGACGGCTATCTGACCGTCGAGGAGCTCGGCTTCGGCCGCTCCGCGCACCCGGTGCCCGAGGCGCTCGCCGACGCCGTCGCCGCCGCCCTGGCCGCCGGGGGCCTGCCGCACGCCGTGGGGCCGGTCCTGACCGTCTCCACCGTCACCGGGACCGCCGCGCGGGCCGCCGAGCTCGCGGACCGGCATCCCGGGGCCGCCGCCGAGGCGATGGAGGGGTTCGGCGTCGCCGAGGCCGCCGCGGCGTACGGCGTGCCGGTGATCGAGATCCGGGCCGTGTCGAACGCCGTCGGGCCGCGCGACCGCGCCGCCTGGCGCATCGGACCGGCCCTGGACGCGCTCCGGCGCGCCTTCGAGCTGCTCAGCAGCACCGTCTTCGTGGAGCCGTCGTGACCAAGCTGAAGATCGCCTACTCGCCCTGCCCGAACGACACCTTCGTCTTCGACGCCTGGGCGCACGACCGGGTGCCCGGCGCGCCGCGGCTCGACGTGACGTTCGCCGACATCGACGTCACCAACGGCTGGGCGGAGGCCGGCACCGACGACCACGACGTGCTGAAGGTGTCGTACGCCGTGCTGCCGTGGATCCTCGACGAGTACGCGCTGCTGCCCTGCGGCGGCGCCCTCGGCCGGGGGTGCGGGCCTCTGGTGCTCACCCGGGAGGCCGGGACGGGCGCGGACCTCGCGGGGAGGACGGTCGCGGTGCCGAGCGAGCGCTCGACGGCGTACCTGCTCTTCCGGCTGTGGGCGGCGGAGGCCGTGCCCGGCGGGGTCGGGGAGGTCGTCGTGATGCCGTTCCACGAGATCATGCCCGCCGTGCGGGACGGGAAGGTCGACGCGGGGCTCGTCATCCACGAGGCCCGCTTCACCTACGGCGCGTACGGGCTGCACTGCCTGGCCGACATGGGCGAGCACTGGGAGTCGACGACCGGGCTGCCGATCCCGCTCGGCGCGATCGTCGCCCGCCGGTCCCTCGGGGCGGAGACGCTGGGGCGGCTGGCCGACGCGGCCCGCGCCTCGGTGCGGATGGCCTGGGACGACCCGGCGGCCTCGCGTCCGTACGTCCTGGAGCACGCCCAGGAGATGGACCCCAAGGTCGCCGACCAGCACATCGGTCTCTACGTCAACGAGTTCACCGCGGACCTGGGCGAGCACGGCTACGCGGCGGTCCGCGGGCTGCTGACCCGCGCCGCGGCCGAGGGGCTCGTGCCGCCCCTCGCGCCGGACGCGCTGTCGTTCCCGTAGGCCCCGCGGGCCTACACGTCGAGCTGGTCGGCAACCGCCCGGAGCAGGCCGGCGATCTTCTTGCCCTGCGTCTTCTCGGGGTAGCGGCCGCGCTCCAGGGCCGGGGTGATGTTCTCCAGGAGCGTCGTGAGGTCCTGGACGATGGACGCCAGTTCGTCGGGCTTACGACGCTGTGCGGCGGCGACGGACGGGGTCGGGTCGAGGATCGCGACGGACAGCGCCTGGTCGCCGCGCTGACCGGCGACCACTCCGAACTCCACCCGCTGACCCGGCTTCAGTGCGTCGACTCCGGCAGGGAGCACCGACGAGTGGACGAAGACGTCGCCGCCGTCGTCGCGGGAGAGAAAGCCGAAGCCCTTCTCGCTGTTGAACCATTTGACCTTGCCGGTAGGCACGTCTGTCCTCGTCCTCGTACTCGTGGCTGGGGATGGCGAACGGCGGGTCGCCCGACCCGCCGGCACCAAGGCTAGTGCTCCGGGGACCGCCGACCGGACGTCGCCGGAGTGTTCCTCCGGCCTGGGAACTACCCTGGCGGGATGCGTAGTGAAACCCCCGCCGAGCCGGTGAACGACAGCGCTCCCGGTGACGGCCTCGTCAGGGCCGGTGTCGTGCTGTTCGCGATCGGCGCGATGGCCACGCTGGTCACGGTGGCCCCGCTGTTCCTCGGGACGGACCCGTTCCCCACGGTCGCGTACACGGTGTCGATGCTGATGGGCGTCGGATTCCTCGTCGCCGCCGCCGGGGTTCTGCGGTCGATCGCGGCCCAGCGGCGGCAGGCCCGGGAGGGTTCCGCGGCGGCGGCTCAGCCCCGGTAGCCCTCCCACCACGCGCGGAAGTCCGTCAGGTCCGCCAGGACCACGTCGGCGCCGGCCTCGCGGAGCTCCTCGGGGGTGCAGGGGCCGGTCGCGACGGCCACCGAGACGGCGCCCGCGGTCGCGGCGCCGCGGACGTCACCGACGTGGTCGCCGACGTACACCCCGGCGCCGTGGGCGCGCAGCGCCTCCGCCTTGCCCTCGGCCCAGAGGCCGCCGACGACCGCGTCGGGCTCGATGCCGAGGTGCTCGAGGTGCAGCTCGGCGTGCGGCCCGTTCTTCGCGGTGACGACGATCGTGCGGCCGCCCGCCTCGCGGACGGCGGCGACGGCGTCCCGCGCGCCCGGCATCGGGACGGTGGGCTCGATCGCGTACGACGGGTACAGGGCGCGGTAGCGGGCGGTCATCTCGGTGACCCGGTCCGCGGGGAACCAGTTCGCCATCTCGTGCTCCAGCGGCGGGCCGAGGCGGCTCACGACGAGGTCGGCGTCGATCGGCACGCCGACCTCGGCGGCGAAGGCCACGTAGGCCGCCCGGATGCCCGGACGGGTGTCGAGCAGGGTGAGGTCGAGGTCGAAGCCGACGGTGAGCTGCGGTGGCGTGGTCGTCATGGAGCCATTCTCGGGGACGTCCGGCCCCGGGTGTTCGCATATGCGTGCTGCTTACACTGAGGCGAGCCTTACCGAACCTGTACTCCGCCGATGGGTCCCGCATGTCAGCCGCATTCCCCTCCAGACGGGTCCTCGCGACCTCGGCGGCCGTCGTCGCCCTGCTCGTCGCCGTCCTCCTCAGCCTCGCCGTGGGCGCCCGGGCCATCGCCCCGTCCACCGTGTTCGACGCGCTCCTGCACGGCGGGACGAGCGCCGACGCCGAGGTCGTGCGGCAGCTCCGGGTGCCCCGCACGCTCATCGGGCTGATGGTCGGCGCCGCGCTGGCGCTCGCCGGGACCGCCCTCCAGGGCATCACCCGCAACCCGATCGCCGACCCCGGCATCCTCGGCATCAGCCAGGGCTCGTCGGTGGCCGTCGTGCTCGCCATCGCCTTCCTCGGGGTGCACGGCCTCGGCGGGTACGTGTGGTTCGCCTTCGCCGGCGCCGCGGTCGCCTCCGTCGCCGTCTACGCGATCGCGTCCGGCGGGCGCGGCGGGGCGACCCCGGTGAAGCTGGCCCTCGGCGGCGCCGCGATCAACGCGCTGCTGCTCTCCGTCACCACCGGCGTCCTCACCACCAAGGCGTCGGCGCTCGACGAGTTCCGGTTCTGGCAGATCGGCTCGCTCGACGGGCGCGACGCCCAGCTGGTCGGGCAGATCTGGCCGTTCCTCCTGCTCGGCGCGGTCCTCGTGCTCTCCGTCGCGCGCGGCCTCGACGCCCTCGCGCTCGGCGAGGACGTCGCCAGGGGCCTCGGGCAGCGCGTCGCCACCGTGCGGATCGTCGGCGGGCTCGGCGCGACCGTGCTCACCGGCGCCGCCGTGGCCGCCGCCGGCCCCGTCGCCTTCGTCGGCCTCGCCGTCCCGCACATCGCGCGGGCCGTGGTCGGCTCCGACCACCGCTGGGTGCTGCCGATGGCCGCGCTCATCGGGCCGGTGATGCTGCTGGTGGCCGATGTCGCCGGCCGGGTCGTGTTCCCGCCGGGCGAGGTCCCGGCCGGGGTGATGACGGCCCTCATCGGGGTGCCGTTCCTGGTGACGCTCGTCCGCCGCAAGGCGGTGCCGGCGTGACCGCCCCCGCCGGCGTCCGTACGGGCGTCCCCGCGGCAGTCCGGTCCGGCGTCCGGCCCGCCGGGTACGGACTCGTACGCGCCGGACGGGGCTCCTTCCTGGTCCACCGGCGCTCGGCCGCCGTCGCCGCGGTCCTCCTGGTGCTGCTGGCCGCGGCCTCGGTGGCGTACCTCTGCGTCGGCGAACGGTTCGTCTCCCCCTCGGAGGTCCTCCACGTCCTCCTCGGGCAGCCCTCGCCGTCGGCGTTCGTCGTGGCGGAGCTGCGCGAGCCCCGGCTCGTCGCCGCCCTCGCGGTCGGCGCCGCCTTCGGGATCGCGGGCGCCCTCGTCCAGACCGTCGCCCGCAACCCGCTGGCCAGCCCCGACATCATCGGCATCAGCCAGGGCGCGGGAGCGGTCACCGTCGCCGCGATGACCTTCGGCCTCACCTCGTACACGGTCCTGCCGTACCTCTCGATCGCCGGCGGCGTCCTGGCCGCCGCGCTCGTGTACGCGTTCGCCTGGCGCGGCGGCCTGCACGCGACGCGGTTCGTGCTCATCGGCATCGGCTTCGCGATCGCCCTTCGGTCGCTGACGACGCTCTTCATGACGAAGGGCGACTACCTCGTCGCCCAGCAGGCCCAGATCTGGATGACGGGCTCGCTGAACGGGCGCGGCTGGGACGAGTCCGCGCCGATCCGCTGGACGCTGCTGCTGATGGTGCCCGCCGTGCTGTGGGCGGCCCGCGCGCAGCGGACCGTCTCCCTGGACGACGACACGGCGACCGCGCTCGGCGTACGGCTCGGCCGGGTCCGGCTCGGGCTCGTCGCCGTCGGCGTCGTCCTCGCCTCGGTCGCGACGGGCGTCGCCGGGCCGGTCGACTTCGTCGCCCTGCTCGCCCCGCAGATCGCCCGCCGCATGACGCGGACCGCGCAGATCCCGCTGCTCGGCTCCGCGCTCGCCGGCGCGCTGGTCGTGGTCCTCGCCGACCTCGCCGGCCGGCGGCTCCTCTCCCCCGTCGAACTGCCCGTGGGCGTCCTCACGGCCGCGGTCGGCGCCCCCTACCTCATCTGGCTCATCGTCCGGAGCCGTACCGCCGCACACTCGGGAACCACTGGAGGCAAGGCGTGAGCAGCAGGCTGACCGCACGCGGGCTGACGCTCGCCTACGAGGACCGCACGGTCGTCGACGGACTCGACCTCGCGGTCCCCGACGGCCGGGTGACCGTCATCGTCGGCCCCAACGCCTGCGGCAAGTCGACCACCCTGCGCGCGCTCGGCCGGCTCCTCAAGCCGGCCGGCGGCGCGGTCCTCCTCGACGGCGAGGAGCTGGCGAAGCTCCCCACCAAGCGGATCGCCCGCGCCATCGGGCTGCTGCCGCAGACGCCCGTCGCCCCCGAGGCGATCACCGTCGCCGACCTGGTCTCCCGGGGCCGCCAGCCGCACCAGGCGTGGTGGCGGCAGTGGTCCGACGAGGACGAGCGGGCCGTCGTGGACGCCATGGCCCGCACCGACGTGACGGCGCTCGCCGACCGCAGCGTGGACGAGCTCTCCGGCGGCCAGCGCCAGCGGGTCTGGATCGCGATGGCGCTGGCCCAGGAGACGGACCTCCTGCTGCTCGACGAGCCCACCACCTACCTGGACATCTCCCACCAGGTGGAGGTGCTCGACCTGGTGCGCCGCCTCAACCGGCTGCGCGGCCGGACCGTCGTCCTCGTCCTCCACGACCTCAACCAGGCCGCCCGCTACGCCGACCACCTCGTCGCCATGAAGGGCGGGCGCGTCGTCGCCGAGGGGCCGCCGGGCGAGATCGTGACCGCCGGCCTCGTCCGGGACGTCTTCGGCCTGGAGTCCGTCGTGGTCCCCGACCCGGTCACCGGCTCGCCGCTGGTCGTCCCGGGCGCGCCCTGGCACGCCGAGGCCGGGACGGCGGCGAAGACGCTCCCGTAGGGGCGGCGCCCGGCGGCTCAGTGCCTGCGGGCGCGCCAGAGCAGGAACAGGGCGGACGCGATCGCGGCGCCCCGGAGGGTCCACGGCCAGGTCTCGGAGACCGCCGCGCCCAGCGCCTCGCCGCCGGGCGCGACGGCGGCGCCCCAGCGGCCGCCCACGCGGCCCCACAGCCAGACCGCGCCGGCCGTGACGGCCAGGCCGGGGATGACGAGGACCGCTCCCTTGGCCTCGGCCGGGGTGAGGCGCCGGGAGGCGTAGGCGAGCAGCCAGCCGACGACCAGGGCGAGCAGCGAACCGAAGACGGCGCCGCCGAGGAGCAGGAGCGCGGCGAGGACGACGAACGGACTCCCGAGCCGCAGGAGGGAGCGCACGGCCGGCCCGCCGCCGGTCTCGGGCGCCGCCTCGGCCACGGGGGCGGGCGCGGTGTCCTTCGTCCGGCGCCGCAGCACCCGGGCGAGGCGGCGCCGGCCGTCCGGCCCGGGCTCCGCCGCCTGCTCCTCCTCGCCCTCCTCCGGAGCCGGCGGCGTGAAGAGGTCCGGGCGTTCGACCCCGCCGGAGAAGCCGGGAAGGCCCTCGGCGGCGTCCGTCTCCCACCAGTCGCGCTCCGCCCCCGGGCCGGCGAGGCCGCCGTCCCCCGGAGCGTCGGCGGCGGGCAGGGCCGGCCCGGTGTCCCCGGAGCCCGACGCGCCCGGGCCCGGAACCTTCTTCCCGGAGGCCGCGGAGCGGGTACGGCGGCGGAGACCGAGGAGACGGCCGCGCTCCGGCCGGTCCTCCCCCGGCCGCCCGCCGCCCGGCCCGCCGGCCCCCTTCCCCGGGCCGCGGACCCGGTCGCCCGCCGTGTCCCCGGCCGCGTCACGGCCGGGGACGTCGCCCGCGCGGGGCTTCGGGAGCGGCGGTCCGTCCGCGGGCGGCGACGCAGGGGACGGGGAGGGCTCCGGGTCCGGGAAGGGGGAACGGGGCGGCGCGGCACGGTCGACGACCTCGTCGGGCGTGCCGAGCGCGCCGAGGATGGTGCGGACGGCGGCGGTGCCCGACCCGTCGGGAGTGGCGCGGCGGCGGTCGATCTCGTCGCGGAGGCCGGAGACGAGGCGCATCCGGTCGCTCGCCGGCAGGTGCCGTTGCTGGGCCAGATCGCCGACCCGGCTCAGATAGTCGTAGACCAGCTGGTCGCTCTCGATCCCCACGGTGCCCCTCCACGGCCGGTTCGCCCGGTACGCGCCGACGTTAGCGCCTGCGCGGCGGGCTCCGCCGTGCGGATTGCGGCTAACGTGGGGCGGATGGGGATCGGTGAGCTCGACCGGGAGGCGCACGTGCCCGAGGCAACTGGCACCGGCGGGGCGCCGCGCACGCTCGCCGAGGCGCTGCGCACGCGCGGCGACGAAGGACTCGCCGCGCTGCTGCGGGCCCGCCCGGACCTGCTGAACCCCGTCCCCAATGACCTGACGCAGCTGGCGACCCGCGCCGGCACGCGCGGTTCGGTCGTGCGCGCCCTGGACCGGCTGGACCGGTTCTCCCTCCAGACGGCGGAGGCCCTCGCGATCGCCCCCGACCCGGCGCCGTACTCCGTGCTCCTCGGGCTGCTCACCGGCGACGAGGGGGACGCGGAGATCGAGGCGGCGCTGCCGGCGACGGTGGCGCTGCTGCGCGAGCAGGCGCTGGTGTGGGGCGAGGACGACCGGCTGCGGCTGGTGCGGACCGCCCGCGAGCTGCTGGCGCCGTCGGCACAGCATCCGTCGCCGACGGGTCTGGGCCCGACGGTCGCGGAGGCGACGGCCGGGATGTCGCCGGGCCGGGTGCAGGAGATCATCGCGGCGGCCGGGCTGACGTCGACGCACGACCCGGTGTCGGCGGTGGCGGTGCTGACCGGGCTGTTCACCGACCGGGAGCGGATGGGCGAGCTGCTCGACTCGGCGTCGCCGGAGGCCCTGACCGTCCTGGACCGCCTCGTCTGGGGCCCGCCGTACGGCGAGGTGACGGCCAACCCGGCGCCGCCGGTGCGCTGGCTGCGCGACCGGGGGCTGCTGCTGCCGGTCTCGCCGCGGACGATGGTGCTGCCGCGCGAGGTGGCGCTGCACCTGCGGGGCGGGCGGGCGCACCGGACGCCGGAGCCGGTCGCGCCGGAGCCGGCGGTGCTGCGGGAGTACCGTCCCCAGGTGGTGGACAGCGCGGCCGCCGGGCAGGCGCACGTGGCGCTGGCGACCGTCGAGGAGCTGCTGAAGTCCTGGGACCAGGGCGGCCCCCCGGTGCTGCGGGCCGGCGGTCTCGCGGTCCGGGACCTCAAGCGGACCGCCGCGGCCCTGGACGTCACGGAGGAGACGGCCTGCTTCTGGCTGGAGCTGGCCTACGGCGCCGGGCTGCTGGCCTCCGACGGCGAGGCCGACGAGCGGTACGCGCCGACGCCCGCCTGGGACGACTGGCTCGACCTGCCGCCCGCCGAGCGCTGGGCGCGGCTCGTCACCCCCTGGCTGACCGCGACCCGCACGCCCGGCCTGGTCGGCGGGCAGGACGCCAAGGGCCGCACGCTCTCCGCGCTCGGCCCCGACCTGGACCGGGCGCCCGCGCCCGAGGTGCGCCACCGGGTCCTCGAACTCCTCGCGACGCTGCCGCCGGGCTCCGCCGCCGATCCCGGGACGCTCCTCGCCCGGCTGCGCTGGGAGCGCCCGCCGCGCGGGGGGGGGGGGGGGGGGGGCGGGAGGGGGGGGGGGGGGAGAGAAGAGAAAGGCGGAGACACAAACAAAAAA
>NZ_JBVJMN010000042.1:59520-72574 GCF_055584185.1 Streptomyces sp. NPDC104202
GTCTCTCTCCCGGACGACCGTCTCCAGGTACTCCTGCCAGACGACGCGGTCGGCGGCCGGCCCGCCCCGGCCGCCGCGCCCGACGACCGTCGCGGACGACACCCCCGAGCCGGCCCCGGGGCCCGAGGTCCCCGGCGACCTGCGGTCGCGGCTGGCCCGCTGGACGCTCGCCGAGGCCGAGCTCCTGGGGCTCACCGGCCGCGGCGCCCTGTCGGCGCCGGCCCGCGCGCTGCTCAACCTGCCGCTGGCGGAGGCCGCGGCCCCCGCCGACCACGGCGGCCGGGTCGAACTGTCGGTCGCCGCCGGGCGGGCGGCGACGCTGCTGGCGCCGCTGCTTCCCGAGGCCGTCGACCACGTCCTCCTCCAGGCCGACCTGACGGCCGTCGCGCCTGGTCCGCTGCTGCGGCCGCTCGCCGACGCGCTGGCCGTCCTGGCGGACGTGGAGTCGAAGGGGGGCGCCACCGTCTACCGGTTCACGCCCGGCTCCGTACGGCGGGCGCTCGACTCCGGGCAGACCGCCTCCGACCTGCACTCCTTCCTCGCCGCGCACTCCCGCACGCCCGTGCCGCAGCCGCTGGCCTACCTGGTCGACGACGTGGCGCGCCGGCACGGCCATCTGAAGGTGGGGGCGGCGTCGGCGTACCTGCGGTGCGACGACGACACGGTCCTGGGCGAGATCCTGGCCGACCGGCGGTCGGCGGCGCTCGGCCTGCGCCGGCTCGCGCCGACCGTGCTGGCCGCGCAGACCGATCCGGCGTCCCTGCTGGCGGGGCTGCGGTCGATGGGGTACGCGCCGGCCGCCGAGTCCGCGGAGGGCGACGTCCTCGTCACCCGCGCCGACGCCTACCGCACCCCCGCGCGCACGGCCCCCGTGCCGGTCCCTGACGGCCCGCCCGCTCCCGACGCCACGCTCCTGGGCGCGGCCGTGAAGGCGATCCGCGCGGGCGACCGGGCCGCGACGGCGGTGCGCAAGGAGCCCGCCCCTGCGGCGGCCGCCGGGGCGCTGCCCCGCACCTCCGCCGCCGAGACCCTCGCCACCGTGCAGGCCGCCGCGATGACCGGCTCCGCCGTGTGGATCGGGTACGTGAACGCCGACGGCGCCGCCAGCCAGCGGGTCATCGCCCCGGTCCGGGTCGAGGGCGGCTTCGTCACCGGCTACGACCACACCGCCGACGAGGTCCGCACGTATCCGCTGCACCGCATCACGGGCGTGGCGGAACTCGCCGACGACCAGGTCTGACATCAGGCAGACTGGAGGATTGGCCGTCACCGCGCGGGGCCGCTACGCGCGCCTCACGCTGTCCGGCGCGACCAGCCACTCGCGACCTCCGCCCTCGGGGCACAGGAACGCCGTAGGGCGCTTCCGGCGCTCGCTCGGCAGGCCGGCGGGATCCTCGTAGTCCGGAATCACGTCACGCAGGATGCCGACCCGTCCCGCGCCGTCTTTCACGCGTCGCCCGATGTCCTCTGCGGTGACCATCAGTGTCCCTCGGGGTGCCGGCGCATGAAGACGTTGCAGTCGGACACGGTGGTCATGTCGCCCCCGGCACGGGCACGGGAGCGCACGTCGGCCAGTTCGGCGCACCCTGCGCATCCATCGACGGGGTCCGGGTCCCGGTCCAGGTGCAGGGGCAGCTCGATCGACGGGGTGCTGTATCACGTGGGTTCGGTCACGGCGGGAGCGTGGCCCACCCTTGCGGACGTATCCGCCCCCGCACGGCGGACAGTTGAGACGTTCGACGCTAGGGTCGAAGAAAGCCCAGAAGGCAACGGCGAAGGGGTTGACTTGAACGCCGCTCTTCAGTTCGCCATGGAGGGCGCAGGGATGTCCCCGCGCCAGTTGGCGTACCGGGTGGGGGTATCCGCGAAGCAGGTGGAACGATGGCTGGGCAATGCTGATCTGACACCACACGCAAGGAACCGAGCGGACGCCTGTCGGGCGCTGGGAGTGGACGAAGAGATGTTGTGGCCGAAGGCCGTACAGGAACGCGTGAAGACCGGCAGCGACCGCGAGTTGGTCCACAGCTACCCGTATCGGTCCGCATGCCCATCAACGGTTTGGACAGAACTTGTCGAGTCGGCACGCACGGAACTCTTCCTCGCCGGCTACACGAACTACTTCTTCTGGACCCAGGTGCCCCATTTCGCGGACACGATCCGGCGCAAGGCTGAGGCCGGATGCCGGGTGCGTTTCCTCGTGGGGGACCCGGACGGAGAAGTGACCCGACAGCGGGAGACGATCGAGGACGTAGCCCTGTCCGTCTCCACGCGCATCAGGATCACGCTGGAGCACCTGGACCGACTCGGACCGCTCGAAGGGGTAGGGGCGCGCATCTCCGCCCCGCTGGACGCCATCAACCACGTGAGCCTGTCCGTGTTCCGCTTCGATGACGAAGCCCTGGTGACCCCGCACCTCGCCCGGCTCGTCGGCCACGACTCGCCTCACTGCACCTGCGGCGCCACAACAGCGGAGGCATGTTCGACAGGTTCGCCGAGCACGGCGAGGAGTTGTGGGAGCGGGGCGTCCCCCGCATCGCGGAGGGAGCGGCCCACACCGTGGAAGGCTGAGCGCCGTGGCCCGCACCGAGTACTACGACGATCCGCACGCCCCTAGCCGAACAGCCTGGTGGTGGCAGCCTCTGCCGTCGTCACCGACGAGCGTGGCCACGTACTTCTCCAACGGCGCCGGGACAACGACTTGTGGGCGCTACCGGGCTGGGCCATGGACATGGCCGATTCCCTCCCCGGCGCAGCCGTACGGGAAGTCAAAGAGGAAACCGGCCTGGACGTCGAGATCACGGGACTCGTCGGCACGTACACCGACCCCCGTCACGTCATCGCGTACAGCGACGGAGAGGTGCGCAGGCAGTTCAACGTCTGCTTCACCGCCCGGGTCGTCGGCGGCACCCTGGCCATCTCCGACGAGAGCACGGAACTCCGCTTCGTGGCGCCGGAAGAACTCGACCCGCTTCCCATGCACCACACGCAACGGCTGTGAATCCGCCACTTCTTGGAGCACCGTTCCCCCCCCCGTACTTGGGGTAGGACCACGAACCTCAGAACAGGAGAAAGCCTCACACTTGGCCAGATCACCACCCCGTTCCGAACTGCCGTCTCAGCGACAGAGACCCATGATGATGTCGTCGAAGTCAGGGAACTCCGCTGCGGCTTGCTCGATCACGGTGACTGCCGGCTGACGCTGGTCGGGCGCGAACCGCTCTGCAAGGGCCACCAGCTCGTCGTTGGGGCGCGGAGTCCAGTCCGGCTCGTACGAGGTTGCCGCCTCCCAGGGGCCGAAGCCGTCGGCCAGCAGCCAGAGGAAGGCTGCCAGGTCGCGTGCGACGACGCCGGTCTCCCCTTCGGACCCGAGGAAGACGACGGGTTGATCGGCCAGGGGCAGCCCCGTCCGGACCAGCCAGAAAGCCGCGTACCCTCCCGAGCCGTCTTGGCCGAACACGCGGAAGTCGTCCCCGCGCAGTTCGCCGTTTCCGGTCCATGCCCGGAACCAGTCGGTGGTCTCCTCGGCGGACAGGAACGCCGTGAGGGGCTCGAAGTCGACCCCATCACCACCGGCATAGTCGAAACGGATGGCCATCGCAGCGGCTAGCGCGGCGGGGAACTGTCGATCATCAGCGGGCGTCATCCGCACACGCTAACGGTGTGGTCGGACACCGACGGCAGACAGCCAAGGCCTCGACGGCGGACACCCCGCAAGAACACCCCGATCGACCATGCGAGAGTTTTCCCTCCCACACGAGCGGGCCAAGGTTGGAGGGGGTCACCGCCCACCCCCTCTCGCGCGAACGGACGCGGCTGCGATGACGGGATGACGGATGGAACCCCTGATCTGCTTTTCTCTTACTTTTCTATGTGCAATCAAAAAAGTAGAGAGAACCGTCATTCCGTCATCGCTCGGCGAGCTCAGAACAGCTCAAGCGCCTGAGCAGCAGCGCGCTGTACGACCGCTTCGACGTCCTTGCCGTCGACGTCCGCGCGGCGGATCTCGCCGTCCTCTCCGAAGTGGACCGCGAGGCGGGAAGTGTCCAGTCTCGGGCCGCCCTTGCGGGACATGCCGACCTCGACGTACGCCCCCGCGTTCAGCAGCAGATCGCGCTTGCCCGCCGTATCCGCGTCCTTCCAGAGCTGTGCGTGCGTCCGGCCGGTCGGGACCGCTTCCACCCCCGCAGGCTTGGCGGTGCGCTGCTTCTCGTTCAGTGAGGCCAAGCGCTCCTCCAGCTTGGCGTACTGAGCCGCGTACCTCGCTGCACCTTCCTCGCCCTTGAACAGACCACGGTCGTACCGGTCCTTCTCCAGGTCCTCCAGCGCTTCCCTGGCATGCCGGATCTGCGGGCGGAAGTCCTCACCCACGTGCTCCACCATGCGTACGACGGGCAGCGCGCCGAACTTCGTCAGGAACAGGTCCGTGACGTGCTGCTCCATGCCCTCACCGGCGATGCTCACGCCGTAGCACGTCAGCTCCGTGCCTGCCTGCCGGGCCTTCAGCCGGCCGATACACCGATAGCGGATACGACCCTTGGCGACGAACGTGTACATACGGTTGCGGCATACCGCGCAATAGGCGATCCCTCGCAGCAGCGCCGTGCCTTCACGTCGCCGGTCGCCCGGGTTGGCTCGCCGGCTCAGCTCGTCCTGCAACGCCTGCCACGTGTCCATGTCCAGGATCGGCGTGCGGTTGACCAGCGGCAGCCCGTCCGTCATCAGGATCGGCTTGCCGTCCTCGATCACCTGCCCCAGCAACTGCGGGTTGCCGAGAAGGCTCCGCAGGGTGGACGGGTACCACCGCTTGGAGTCACTGCGCTTGCCCGTGGTCTGCCGCGAGGAGTGACCAGGCGAGGGCTTGTCGGACTCCGTGAGATCCACTGCGATCTTGAGTAGCGAGTCCTGGTTGAGGACTCGCTTCACGATCTCGTGGATCGTCTTCGCTTCCTCGGGGTTGATCTCCAGGACCTTTCCGGCGCCGTCGGGGTTGGGGACCACGCGGTACCCGTACGGCACCCGGCCGCCCGTATAGCGACCCTCCCGGCGCAGGTGCTCGTGGGCGCTGGAGACGCGCATGCCGATCGTGTCGGACTCGAGCTCTGCGAAGACCGCGATCACCTTGGCCATGGCTCGCCCCATGGACGACGTGAGATCCAGGGGCTCGCTGGCGGACGCCAGTGCCACGCCCTCCGTCTGCGTGACCTTCATGATCTCCGCGAAGTCCACCGTGGAGCGGGCCAAACGGTCGATCTTGAAGAACACGATCACGTCGAACTCGGCGAGACGAGACAGGACGCGTTGCAGCCCCGGGCGGTCCAGACCCCGCGAGTAGCCCGAGACGTCGATGTCCTCTTCCACGGCTATGACCTGCCAACCACGGGCCGCGCACAGTGCCTCACAGGCCGCGCGCTGACGCTCGGGCGAGGTAGAGTTTTCTGTTTCCCGCGAAAGGCGGACATAGATGGCAGCGCGCATTCCCGACGCGTTGGCCGGGACGCCCTTCGGGCGGCGGGCACGGGGCATGGCCCTGGCCGTGGCAGGCGCGGATGTGCTGTCTGTCACACGAGGATCCTATCGCTGGAGGTATGTGTGTCCTGCCTGATCGTCCAGAGCGACAAGACGCTGCTCCTGGAGGTCGACCACGAGCTCGCCGAGGCGTGCCGGCGGGCGATCGCGCCCTTCGCCGAGCTGGAGCGGGCGCCGGAGCACATCCACACCTACCGGCTGACGCCGCTGGGGCTGTGGAACGCGCGGGCCGCCGGGCACGACGCCGAGCAGGTCGTCGACGCGCTGGTCGAGTACTCGCGCTACCCGGTGCCGCACGCGCTGCTCGTCGACATCGCGGAGACCATGGCGCGGTACGGCCGGCTGACGCTGTCCAAGCACCCGACGCACGGTCTGGTGCTGACCAGCACGGACCGGCCGGTCCTGGAGGAGATCCTCCGGTCGAGGAAGGTGCAGCCGCTGGTCGGGGAGCGGATCGACGCCGACACCGTCGCCGTGCACCCGTCCGAGCGGGGGCAGATCAAGCAGACGCTGCTGAAGCTGGGCTGGCCGGCGGAGGACCTCGCCGGGTACGTGGACGGCGAGGCGCACCGGATCGACCTGGCGGAGGACGGCTGGAGCCTGCGGCCGTACCAGAAGCAGGCGGTCGACGGCTTCTGGCACGGCGGTTCCGGCGTGGTCGTGCTGCCCTGCGGCGCGGGGAAGACGCTGGTCGGGGCGGGCGCGATGGCACAGGCGAAGGCGACGACGCTGATCCTCGTGACCAACACGGTCTCGGCGCGGCAGTGGAAGCACGAGCTGGTGAAGCGGACCTCGCTGACCGAGGACGAGATCGGCGAGTACAGCGGGACGAAGAAGGAGATCCGGCCGGTCACCATCGCCACCTACCAGGTGCTGACCACCCGGCGGAAGGGCGTCTACCCGCACCTGGAGCTGTTCGACTCCCGGGACTGGGGCCTGATCGTCTACGACGAGGTGCACCTGCTGCCGGCGCCGGTCTTCAAGTTCACGGCGGACCTCCAGGCGCGCCGGCGGCTCGGGCTGACCGCGACGCTGGTCCGCGAGGACGGGCGCGAGTCGGACGTGTTCTCGCTGATCGGGCCCAAGCGGTTCGACGCGCCGTGGAAGGAGATCGAGGCGCAGGGGTACATCGCGCCCGCCGACTGCGTCGAGGTCCGGGTGAACCTGACCGACTCCGAGCGGCTGGCGTACGCGACGGCCGAGGCGGAGGAGAAGTACCGCTTCTGCGCGACGACGGCGACGAAGCGGAAGGTGACGGAGGCCCTGGTGAAGAAGTTCGCCGGGCAGCAGATCCTCGTCATCGGCCAGTACATCGACCAGCTGGACGAGCTCGGCGAGCACCTGGACGCGCCGGTCATCAAGGGCGAGACGTCGAACGCGCAGCGCGAGAAGCTCTTCGACGCGTTCCGCAACGGCGAGATCAGCGTGCTCGTGGTGTCGAAGGTCGCGAACTTCTCGATCGACCTGCCGGAGGCGACGGTGGCGATCCAGGTGTCGGGCACCTTCGGTTCCCGTCAGGAGGAGGCGCAGCGGCTGGGGCGGGTGCTGCGGCCGAAGTCGGACGGCCACCAGGCGCACTTCTACTCGGTGGTCGCCCGGGACACCATCGACCAGGACTTCGCGGCGCACCGCCAGCGGTTCCTGGCCGAGCAGGGGTACGCGTACCGGATCATGGACGCGGACGAGCTGCTCGCGCCGTAGGGACCGGGCGCGGGTTCCCGACGCCGGCCTCGGGCGGGCCGTAGTCGCCCAGGAGGGCGACCGCGGCCGCCGCGCCGCCGAAGGCGCGTATCGCCCGCAGCGCGGTGGCGAGGCGGTGGGGTCGGGGGACGGTGGTCACGAGGGTGAAGGTCGTCGCGGTCATGCCTCCATCATGGAATCCGGACATTCCGAACACATCGCCCTGAGGGCGGATCCGGGGTCCGTCGTGAGACGGACCCGTCCCCCTACGGGGAGAACGGGTTTCGTGGCGTGCGGCGGCCGGAGTTACACTTGCCGGCTTCCCCGCCTCCCGTCCGTGGAGCGCCGCCGCCCGGTCGGAAACCGGCGGCCACCTCGTCGTGTCCGCGTATCCACCTGCCCGGAGGCTTCACCGTGTCCGTATCCGACCCGCTCTCGCGGGAGCGCGCCCATCTGTCCTCGTCCCGCGCCGCGCTGCGCGCGATGCGCGAGGACGTCGAGGCGCTCGACATCAAGGACGTCACGGCGAACTGGGTCAACTCGGTGGTCCTGGAACGGCAGATCGAGGACCGGATCAAGGCGCTCGCCGACCTCTCCGGCACGCCGCTGTTCTTCGGGCGGCTCGACTACCTCCACACCACGCAGGAGGGCCAGCGGTTCTACATCGGGCGCCGGCACGTGCACGACGCCGAGGGCGACCCGATGGTGATCGACTGGCGCGCGCCGGTGTCGCAGCCGTTCTACCGGGCGTCGAAGAAGGACCCGCAGGACGTGGGGCTGCGCCGCCGCTTCGGGTACACGGGCGGCGAGCTGACCGCCTACGAGGACGAGCACCTGTCCGACCCGGCGGAGCTGGAGACCACGAGCCGGCTGCTCCAGGCGGAGATCGAGCGGCCGCGCGTGGGCCCCATGCGGGACATCGTGGCGACGATCCAGCCGGAGCAGGACGAGATCGTCCGGTCCGACCTGTCGGGGTCCGTGTGCGTGCAGGGAGGCCCCGGCACCGGCAAGACGGCCGTCGGCCTGCACCGTGTCGCCTACCTGCTCTACGCGCACCGGGAGCGGCTCGCCCGCACCGGCACCCTGGTCATCGGGCCCAACCGGTCCTTCCTCCACTACATCGAGCAGGTCCTGCCCGCCCTGGGCGAGCTGGAGGTGCGGCAGGCGACCGTCGACGACCTGGTCGCGCACGTCGAGGTCCGCGGCACGGACGAGGCGGCGACGGCGGTCGTCAAGGGCGACGCCCGGATGGCGGAGGTGCTGCGGCGGGCGGTCCGCTCGCACATCGCGCTGCCCCAGGAGTCCCTGATGGTGGTGCGCGGTTCGCGCCGCTGGCGGGTGCCCGCGTACGAACTGGAGGAGATCGTCCAGGAGTTGATCGACCGGGACATCCGGTACGGGGCGGCCCGCGACGCGCTGCCGCAGCGGGTCGCGCACGCCGTCCTGGTGCGGATGGAGCAGGCCGGCGAGGCGCCCGACGACCGCGTGCAGAACGCCGTCGCGCGCAACCCCGCGGTGAAGGCCGTCGTGAAGGAGTGCTGGCCGCTCGTGGAGCCCGCCAAGCTGGTGCTGCGGCTGCTGAGCGACCCGGAGTTCCTGGCGGAGCACGCCGAGGGGCTGCTCACGGAGGACGAGCAGAAGCTGCTGCTGTGGGCGAAGCCGGCCCGCAGCGTGCGGACGGCGAAGTGGTCGGCGGCCGACGCGGTCCTGATCGACGAGGCGATGGACCTGGTGGAGCGCACCCACTCGCTGGGCCACGTGGTCCTGGACGAGGCGCAGGACCTCTCCCCGATGCAGTACCGCGCCGTCGGCCGGCGCTGCACGACGGGTTCGGCGACCGTGCTGGGCGACCTGGCGCAGGGCACCACCCCGTGGGCGACGGCGAGCTGGGCGCAGGCGCTCGGGCACCTGGGCAAGCCGGAGGCGGTGGTGGAGGAGCTCACCGCCGGTTTCCGCGTGCCGCGCGAGGTCATCGCGTACGCCTCGCGGCTCCTCCCGCACATGTCGCCGGGGCTCGCGGCGGTCGAGTCGGTCCGTGAGAACCCGGGCTCGCTGGTCGTCCGCCCCGCCGGCGACCTCGACGCCGACGTCGTCGCGGCCTGCGCCGAGGCCCTCGCCCACGAGGGTTCCGTCGGCCTGATCGCGGCCGACGCGCGGATCGCGCCCCTCGCGGAGGCGCTGGCGGCGGCCGGTCTCGCCCACCTCTCGCCCGGCGAGGAGACGACGGCCGAGTCGCGGCTGACGCTCGTCCCCGCCTCGCTCGCGAAGGGTCTGGAGTACGACTACGTGGTCCTCGACGAGCCCGCGGCCGTCGTCGACGGCGAGCCGGACGAGCGGACCGGCCTGCGGCGGCTGTACGTGGCGCTGACCCGCGCCGTGTCCGGCCTGACGGTCCTTCACTCGGCGCCGCTCCCTGCCCAGTTGGGCGCGGTGTGACCGACGCCGGGGGCCCTGCACCACGTCGGGATCCGGGTGGCGGGGGCGCCTGGGGCGTGTCCGGAACTGTGTGGGGCGTGTCGGTTCCGGACCTCGTGCCGGGCGCCGGACCGCGCCAAACTCGTTCACAGTTGAACGAACGAGGCGGCGGGAGAGCGGAATGACTTCGGGGTACACGGTGACGGTGTTCGGCGCCTACGGGCACACCGGCCGGTTCGTGGTGGCGGAGCTGCTGCGCCGGGGCTTCGCGCCGGTGCTCTCGGGGCGCGACGCGGCCCGCCTCGGGGCGCTGGCGGCGGAGCACGGCGGGCTCGACGTCCGTCCGGCGCCGGTCGACGACCCGGCCGCGCTCGACCGGGCGCTGGCCGGCGTGGACGCCGTGGTCAACTGCGCGGGCCCGTTCGCGACGACGGCCGCGCCGGTGATCGAGGCGGCGCTGCGGGCGGGCATCCCCTACGTCGACGTGGCGGCCGAGATCGAGGCCAACCTCGACACGTTCGCGCACTTCGCGGACCGCGCGAAGGCCGCGGGCACCGTGGTGATCCCCGCCATGGCCTTCTTCGGAGGCCTCGGGGACCTCCTGGTCACGGCCGCGATGGGCGACTGGGAGGCGGCCGACGAGGTGCACGTCGCGTACGGGCTGAGCGGCTGGCACCCCACCGCGGGGACGCTCGCCGCGGGTACGGTCTCCCGCGAGCGGCGGGACGGCCGGCGGGTCGTGTTCGCGCACGGCCGTCTCGCCTACCGCGACGACACCGCCCCGATCCTGGAGTGGGACTTCCCCGAGCCGATGGGCGCCCGCCCGGTGATCGGGGAGTTCACCATGGCCGACGTCGTCACCGTCCCGAGCCACCTCGCCGTCCCCGACGTGCGCACCTACATGACCGTCGAGGCCGCGCGGGAGCTCGCGGCGCCGGACACCCCCGCTCCGGTCGCGGTCGACGCGCACGGCCGGTCCGCGCAGACCTTCCTGGTCGACGTCCTGGTCCGCTCCGGCGACGAGGAGCGGCGCGCCACCGCGAGCGGACGGGACATCTACGCCGTCAGCGCGCCGCTCGCCGTGGAGGCCCTCCGCCACGTCCTGACGGGGCGGACCCGGGCCGTCGGCGTCGCCTCGGCCGGCGCGGCCCTCGACGCCGGCGCCTTCCTGCGCGACCTGGCCCCGCACCTCACGCTGGAACGGCTCGGCTGACCGGCGCCCGCCGTCCCCCGGCCCCTCAGGACTCCTCCGGCTCCCCGGCGTCGGTGTCCTCGGGGGCCTTCCCGGGCTTGGCCGAGAGGATCTCGCGGGCCTGCTCGGCGGCGCGCAGGATGCTCTCGGAGACGTAGTCGAGGAAGCGGGCGACGTTCTCCAGGCGTACGGCGGCGGGGGTGTCGGGGCCGAGGACGCCGACGCCCTGCCGGGCGATGTCGACGATCTGGGCGGTGGACCTCGCGCTGGCGATCATCGACTGGTACCAGATGTCGTCGTCGACGACGTAGCGCTCGCGGCGGCGGTCGTCGCGCTCCCGGCGGACGAAGCCCTGGGTCTCCAGGAAGGAGATCGCCTTGGAGATGGACGCCGGGCTGACCTGGAGCCGCTGGACGAGTTCGGCGGCGGTGAGACTGCCGGTGTCGGTGAGGGTGAGGCAGGCCATCACCCGGGACATCATCGCGGGCATGCCCGAGGCGGCGAGGACGGTCGTGAACGTCTCCTCGTACGCGCGGACCGCCTCCGCGTCGCGCCCGTGGGGCTGCGGCGGCGCCTCCGTCCCCCGGGGCGCGGTCTGCCCGCGGCGCTGGGCGCGGCGTTCGGTGGCGCGGTGGGCCAGCTCGGCGCGGTAGGAGGTCGGGCCGCCGTTGCGCATGACCTCGCGCGTGACGGTGGAGGTCGGCCGGTCGAGGCGGCGGGCGATCTCCGCGTACGCCAGACCGTCGGCCAGACCGACGGCGATCTGCTGGCGTTCGGACTGGGTGAGTCGGCCTCCCGGCATCGCGGTCTCCTCCGTGGTGCGTCATGCGCGGCGCGTGCGCCGTTCCGTGGTTCCCGGGTCCGCGCCCTGGCGCGCCCCGGTGTCGTCTGACGCGCCCAGCATAGCGTTCACCTTCAATCCATTGCAATGAACCTCTCGACTGACGTTGCATTACCTTCAGAACCGTTGCAATGAAATATCTAAGCTGACCTGCAATTATTAGATTCCAGCGCAACGAACTCGTTGCCAGACCTTCAAACGCAACGTAGCTTTTCCATCAACGGAAACGACGGGCCGACCGAGAGCCCGCCACCGAAGAAGGAGAAGGAACCATGCAGACGTTCGCCACCCCCGCCGCCATCACCGCCACCGTCGACATCGCCGCCGGCGACATCCGCCTCATCGCCGCCGACCGCGCCGACACCACCGTCGACGTCCGCCCCGCCGACCCCGGCAAGAAGCGCGACGTCAAGGCCGCCGAGCGGATCGAGGTCGCCTACGCGGACGGCGTCCTGAGCATCGCGGCCCCCGCCCCCGAGAAGCGGTTCCTCGGCGACTCCGGCTCCGTCGAGATCACCGTCCAGCTGCCCGCCGGCTCCCACGTCCGGGCCAAGGCCGCACTCGCCGGACTCCGCGGCGTCGGCCGCCTCGGAGACGTCGCCTTCGAGGCCGCGCAGGCCACCGTGAAGCTCGACGAGACGGTGGGCGCCCACCTCGCCCTCCAGGCCGGGGACATCACCGTCGGCCGCCTCGGCGGCCCCGCCGAGATCACCACCCGCAAGGGCGCCCTGCGCGTCGCCGAGGCCCACCGCGGCACCGTCACCCTGCGCACCGACCACGGCGACATCACCGTCGGCGCCGCCCGCGGCGCCTCCGCCGCCCTCGACGCCGGCACGGCCTACGGCCGGGTGACCAACGCCCTCCGCAACGACGGCACCACCGGACTCCTCATCAACGCCACCACCGCCTACGGCGACATCACCGCCCGCAGCAACTGACCCCCGCCACCGGCCCCGAAGGAGCACCGCCATGACCACCCCGGCCATCACCGTCGAGGGACTGCGCAAGTCCTACGGCGACAAGAAGGTCCTCGACGGCATCGACCTGCACATCCCCGAGGGAACCGTCTTCGCCCTCCTGGGCCAGAACGGCGCCGGCAAGACCACGGCCGTGAAGATCCTCTCCACCCTCGTCACCCCCGACGCCGGCCAGGCCCGGGTCGCCGGCCACGACCTCGCCTCCCACGCCCAGCACGTCCGCGCCGCGATCGGCGTCACCGGCCAGTTCTCCGCCGTCGACGGCCTGATCACCGGCGAGGAGAACATGCTCCTCATGGCCGACCTCCACCACCTGCCCCGAAAGCAAGGACGCGCCGTCGCCGCCGAACTCCTCGAACGCTTCGACCTGGTGGACGCCGCGAAGAAACCCGCCTCCACCTACTCCGGCGGCATGAGACGCCG
>NZ_JBVJMN010000043.1:0-72059 GCF_055584185.1 Streptomyces sp. NPDC104202
GTGGTGGGGGGGGGGGGGGGGGGGGGGGGGGGGAGGGGGGGGGGGGGGGGGGGGGGAGGGGAGGGAACCCCCGGGGCCCCCCCCCCCCCCCCCCCCCCCCCCCACGAGGGAGCCGGTCCGGTGGACCGGCCCCGGTCCCGCTCAGCCGAAGACGGCGAGGCTCTTGGCCTTGCCGCGCTGGTCCTCGACCAGCGCGAGCAGCGTGCCCTCGGGCCCGAAGACGGCGACCGGCCCCGGCGGGTACGCCGGCATCTCCAGCCGCACGCCGTTCAGGAGCAGCTTGGCCCGCTTCTCGTCGACGTCCCAGCGCGGGAACGCCGCCGCGGCCGCGTCGGCGACCGGCATGACCGTCAGCTCCTCCTGGAGCTGGTCCAGGGTCCTGGCCGCGTCCAGCTTGTACGGGCCGACGCGGGTGCGGCGCAGCGCGGTCAGGTGACCGCCCACGCCCAGACCGGCGCCGAGGTCCCGGGCCAGCGCCCGGATGTACGTGCCGGAGGAGCAGACGACCGAGACGACGAGGTCGACGACGGGCGTGCCGTCCTCGGCGACCGCGTCCCGCACGTCGTACACCCGGAAGGAGGAGACGGTGACCGGCCGGGCCGGGATCTCGAACTCCTCGCCGCCGCGCACGCGCGCGTAGGACCGCTTGCCGTCGATCTTGATCGCGGAGACCTTCGACGGCACCTGCATGATGGCGCCGGTGAGCTCGGCGACGCCCGCGTCGATGCCCTCTCGGGTGACCTTGGAGGCGTCCACCGAGGCGGTGATCTCGCCCTCGGCGTCGTCGGTCACCGTCGTCTGGCCCAGACGGATGGTGCCCAGGTACTCCTTCTCGGTCAGCGCGAGGTGACCGAGGAGCTTGGTCGCCCGCTCCACGCCGAGGACGAGGACGCCGGTGGCCATGGGGTCGAGCGTGCCGGCGTGGCCGACGCGGCGGGTCCTGGCGATCCCCCGCATCTTGGCCACGACGTCGTGCGAGGTGAATCCCGCGGGCTTGTCGACGACGACGAGCCCGTCGGGAGTCTTTTCCGAGGTGCTCATTCGGCGGCTTCGTCCTCGCCCGGCTTCTTGTAGGGGTCGGCTTCGCCCGCGAAGGAGGCGCCCGAGGAGGCCTCCCGCACCTGGGCGTCGGAGGCCCGCGCCTTGTCGAGGAGGTCCTCGATCGTCTTGGCGTTCTCCGGGAGGGCGTCGGCCACGAAGGTCAGGGTCGGGGTGAACTTGGTCCCCGCCGCCCGGCCCACGGCCGAACGGAGGATGCCCTTGGCGCTCTCCAGACCGGCCGCGGCGCTCGCCCGCTCCTCGTCGTCGCCGTAGACCGTGTAGAAGACCGTGGCCTCCCGCAGGTCACCGGTGACGCGGGTGTCCGTGATGGTCACGTGCGTACCCAGGCGGGGGTCCTTGATGCCGCGCTGCAGCTTCTCCGCGACCACCTCCCGGATGAGGTCCGCCAGCTTCTTCGCCCGCGCGTTGTCGGCCACTGGTCCTTCTCCTTCTTTGCCTTGCTCAATCAGTCTTCATCAGTGTGGAGCCTGCGGCGCACCGACAGCAGCTCCACCTCGGGACGCGCGGCGACCAGCCGTTCGCAGCGGTCGAGCACGTCCGACAGGAATCCGTGGTCCCCGGACACCAGCGCGACGCCCAGCCGGGCCCTGCGGTGGAGGTCCTGGTCGCCCACCTCGGCCGCGCTCACGGAGAACTTGCGCTGGAGCTCGGCGACGATGGGCCGGACGACGGAGCGTTTCTCCTTCAGCGAGTGAACGTCGCCGAGGAGCAGATCGAAGGACAGAGTCCCCACGTACATGCGGTGCCGGATGTCCCGCCGGTTCGGGTTCGGTGGCCTGCCACGCCGTCGCATGGCAGGGACACCAGAACCGTACACGCAACGGCCGGGGCCGATCGACGGAATAACTTCCGCCGACCGGCCCCTGCTCACTGCTGCGATCGGACGCGATCAGGCGCGCGGCTTCTCGCGCATCTCGTACGTCGCGATGACGTCGTCGATCTTGATGTCGTTGTAGTTTCCGAGGTTGATACCGCCCTCGAAGCCTTCACGAATCTCGGTGACGTCGTCCTTGAAGCGGCGCAGACCGTGGATGGTGAGGTCCTCGGCGATGACCTTGCCGTCGCGGAGGAGACGCGCCTTGGTGTTGCGCTTGACCTCGCCCGAGCGGATGAGGACACCGGCGATGTTGCCCAGCTTGGACGAGCGGAAGACCTCGCGGATCTCCGCCGTACCGAGCTCGACCTCTTCGTACTCCGGCTTGAGGAGGCCCTTGAGCGCCGCCTCGATCTCCTCGATCGCCTGGTAGATGACCGAGTAGTACCGGACGTCGACGCCCTCGCGCTCCGCCATCTGCGCGGCACGGCCGGCCGCACGGACGTTGTAGCCGATGACGATGGCGTCGGAGCCCATGGCCAGGTCGATGTCCGACTCGGTGACCGCACCCACACCGCGGTGCAGGACCCGGATGTCGACCTCTTCGCCGACGTCGAGCTGGAGCAGCGAGGCTTCGAGGGCCTCGACCGCACCGGACGCGTCGCCCTTGATGATGAGGTTGAGTTCCTGGACCAGACCGGCCTTGAGCACCTTGTCGAGGTCCTCGAGGGACACCCGGCGGACGCGCTTGGCGAAGGCGGCGTTGCGCTCACGCGCAGCGCGCTTCTCGGCGATCTGGCGGGCCGTACGGTCCTCGTCGACCACCAGGAGGTTGTCGCCGGCACCCGGGACGTTGGTGAGACCCAGGACCAGGACGGGAGTCGACGGGGCCGCCTCCTCGACGTTGTTGCCCTTGTCGTCGAGCATCGCCCGGACGCGGCCGTACGCGTCGCCGACCACCACGGTGTCGCCGATGCGCAGCGTTCCGCGCTGGACCAGGACGGTCGAGACGGCACCGCGACCGCGGTCGAGGTGGGACTCGATCGCAATACCCTGCGCGTCCTGGTTCGGGTTGGCCCGAAGGTCGAGCGAGGCGTCGGCGGTGAGGATCACGGCCTCCAGCAGGGAGTCGATGTGCAGACCCTGCTTGGCGGAGATGTCGACGAACATGGTGTCGCCGCCGTACTCCTCGGCCACCAGACCGAACTCGGTCAGCTGACCGCGGACCTTGGTCGGGTCGGCACCCTCGACGTCGATCTTGTTGACCGCGACGACGATCGGGACGCCGGCGGCCTTGGCGTGGTTGAGCGCCTCGATCGTCTGCGGCATGACGCCGTCGTTGGCCGCGACCACGAGGATCGCGATGTCGGTCGACTTCGCACCACGGGCACGCATGGCGGTGAACGCCTCGTGACCCGGGGTGTCGATGAAGGTGATCTTGCGGTCCTCGCCGTTGACCTCGGTGCCCACCTGGTAGGCGCCGATGCCCTGCGTGATGCCACCGGCCTCGCCCGCGACGACGTTCGTCTTGCGGATCGCGTCGAGGAGTCGGGTCTTGCCGTGGTCGACGTGACCCATGACGGTGACGACCGGCGGACGGGAGACCAGGGCCTCTTCGCCGCCCTCGTCCTCGCCGAACTCGATGTCGAAGGACTCGAGGAGCTCGCGGTCCTCTTCCTCCGGCGAGACGATCTGAACCTGGTAGTTCATCTCGTCGCCGAGCATCTGCAGCGTGTCGTCGGAGACGGACTGCGTCGCCGTGACCATCTCGCCGAGGTTCATCATCACCGCGACGAGCGACGCCGGGTTGGCGCCGATCTTCTCGGCGAAGTCGGTGAGGGAGGCACCGCGCGACAGGCGGATGACCTCGCCGCCACCGCGGGGAAGCATCACGCCGCCCACGGACGGGGCCTGCATGGCCTCGTACTCCTGGCGCCTCTGACGCTTCGACTTGCGACCACGACGCGCGGGACCGCCGGGACGACCGAAGGCGCCCTGCGTGCCACCACGGCCACCCGGACCGCCGGGACGGCCACCGAAGCCACCGGGACGACCGCCGAAGCCGCCGCCACCGCCGCCGGGACCACCCGGACGACCGCCGCCGCCACCGGGACCACCGGGACGGCCGGCGAAGCCGCCGCCGCCACCGCCGGGACCGGCCGGACGACCGGCGAAGCCGGGACGACCGCCACCGCCGCCGCCGGGACCGCCCGGACGACCGCCGGGGCCACCGGGACCACGCCCGCCGGGACCGGGGCGCGGGCCGGCAGCGGGACGCTGCGGCATCATGCCCGGGTTCGGACGGTTACCGCCGGGCGCGCCGCCCGGACGGGGAGCCTGCGGACGCGGCATGCCACCGGGGGTGGGACGCGCGCCGCCCTGGCCCTGCGGACGCGGGGCGCCACCGGGGCCACCCTGCGGACGCGGAGCGCCCGGAACGGCGCCGGGGCCGCCCTGCGGACGCGGGGCGCCGCCACCGGGACGGGGCGACTGCGGCCGCGCCATGCCGGTGGAGCCACCCGAGGTGAACGGGTTGTTGCCCGGACGCGGGCCGGCCGGACGGGCACCGCCCGGACGGGGGGCCTGCTGGCCGCCGGGGCGCGGGGCGCCCTGACCCTGCGGGCGGGGAGCCTGCTGGCCCGGACGGGCGGCGGCCGGGCGGGGGCCCGGGGTCGCACCGGCGGGGCGCTGGGCGGCGGGAGCCGCCGGAGGCGCGGTGAACTCCGGGGCCGTCGGAGCCGGGGAGGCCGGCGCCGGCTTCGGCGCGGCCGCGGGCTTCGGTCCCGGGGTGGGACGCGTGCCACCGGGGGCAGGCGTCGCGGGCTTCTCGGCCGCGGCGGGCTTGGGCGCCGGGGTGGGCGCTCCAGGCTTCGGGGCGGCGGGACGTGCCGCCTGCGCCGGGGACGGCGCGGCGGAGGCCGACGCCGGCTTCGGCGCGGCGGGGGAGGGCGCCGCCTTGCGGGGCGCGCCGGGCTTGGCAGCGGTCTTGCCGGCGTTGCCACCGGGACCCTGCAAAGCGTCAGTCAACTTGCGCACGACCGGCGCCTCGATCGTCGAGGACGCAGATCGGACGAATTCACCGAGTTCTTGGAGCTTGGCCATGACGACCTTGCTCTCCACACCGAACTCCTTGGCGAGTTCGTATACCCGGACCTTAGCCACTTCGCTCCTTTGAGGTCCGGTTACCGCCGGACCGTCGCTACTTCATGGGCGTACTCATCGCGTACTCATCGAGTGCTCATCGCAATCTCGACCTACTTCCAACTCGCGAGGTACCTGACCGCACGGGAATCCGTGCCGTACTTCTTCACTGCGGTGCCGACCGCTCGACGTGGTGACGCAGTGCCGCCGTGTCGAGCGGGCCCTGGACCCTGAAGGCCCTCGGGAACGCCCGGCGGCGGACCGCAAGGTCGAGACAGACCACGGCGGGGTGCAGGTGAGCACCCCGGCCGGGCAGCGTACCGCGCCGATCCGGAACGCACTCGTCCTTGATCAACACGATCCGCAGCAGATCGCTCTTGGCCGCTCGCTCCCGACATCCCACACAGGTTCGTTCAGGGCATACGCGGGCTTGCGTCCGGCCAGACACGATTAAGTCTACCTCCCCGTACCGACCCCACCCGTTTGGGGCAAGAATCGAACAATTGTTGGCCAAAAACGGTCTCAGTCCTGCGGACCGGCCGGCTCCGTGTCGGGACGGATGTCGATCCGCCAGCCGGTGAGGCGCGCGGCGAGGCGGGCGTTCTGGCCCTCCTTGCCGATCGCCAGCGACAGCTGGTAGTCCGGCACCGTCACCCGGGCGGAACGGGCGGCCAGGTCGACGACCTCGACCTTGGAGACCCGCGCCGGGGAGAGCGCGTTCGCCACCATCTCGGCCGGGTCGTCCGACCAGTCGACGATGTCGATCTTCTCGCCGAGCAGCTCCGCCATCACGTTGCGGACGCGGCTGCCCATCGGACCGATGCAGGCGCCCTTCGGGTTCAGGCCCGAACGGGTGGAACGGACGGCGATCTTGGTGCGGTGGCCGGCCTCACGGGCGATGGCGGCGATCTCGACGGAACCGTCGGCGATCTCCGGCACCTCCAGGGCGAACAGCTTCTTCACCAGATTGGGGTGGGTGCGCGAAAGGGTGACGGACGGACCGCGGACGCCCTTCGCCACCCGGACGACGTACGTCCGCAGACGCAGGCCGTGCGTGTAGTCCTCGCCCGGCACCTGCTCCTGGACCGGGAGGATGGCCTCCAGCTTGTCGTCCAGACGGACCAGGACGTTCTTCGGGTCCTTGCCCTGCTGCACCACACCGGCGACGACGTCGCCCTCGCGGCGCGCGTACTCGCCGAAGGTCACGTCGTTCTCGGCGTCCCGCAGCCGCTGCTGGATGACCTGGCGGGCGGTGCTCGCCGCGATCCGGCCGAAGTCCGACGGGGTGTCGTCGAAGTCCTTCGGCTCCTGGCCCTCCTCCAGCTCGGAGGGGTCTTCCTTCGCCCACACCGTCACGTGCCCGGAGGCCCGGTCCAGCTCCACGCGCGCGTGGCGGCGGGCGTCGGGGGTGCGGTGGTAGGCGATGAGGAGGGCCGACTCGATCGCCTCGACCAGCAGGTCGAAGGAGATCTCCTTCTCATGCGCCAAGCCCTTGAGAAGCTTCACGTCGATGTCCACGGCTACGCCTCCTCTTCCTTCTTGTCCTTGCGGTTGAACTCGATCTCGACACGCGCCTTGGCGACGTCGGCGAAGGCGACCCGGCGGGCGGTGGGCTTGCGCCCCTTCACGCCCGGCACTTCGAGGTCGAGGCCGTCCTCGTCCACGGCGAGGATCCGGGCGACGAGCTCGCCGTCCTCGGCGAGCTGGAACTTCACCAGGCGGCCGGTGGCCCGCACGTAGTGGCGGTGCTCCGTCAGGGGGCGGTCGGCGCCGGGGGAGCTGACTTCGAGGACGTACTCGCCCTCGCCCATCGCGTCGCTCTCGTCGAGCTTCTCGGAGATCGCGCGGCTCAGCTCGGCACAGACGTCCAGCTCGACGCCCTCGTCCGAGTCGACGACGATCCGCAGCAGCCCGCGGCGGCCGGCCCGGGACACCTCGATCTCTTCCAGATCCAGGTCCTTCGCGGCGACGAGCGGCTCCACGAGTCCGCGCAGCCTGTCGCTCTGGGTGGTGCTCATCCGGGTGACTCCTCGGCCGCGTGTGCTGTTGTGGGTTCGTCGCGTGTCAGACCAAAGGGTATCCGGTCCCGGAGGGTGTTGCCGTCCACCGCCCCGGGGCCCGCGGGTACGCTCGCCTGCGGTGATCTCGACGATCTTCGACGACGGACGACAGCCGAGGGAGAAGGCGTGACGACGACGGGCAGGCGCGCGCTCCTGGCGGCGGGGGCCGCGGCGGGAGCGGCGGCCCTCACGGCCTGCACCTCCTCGTCCGACCGGGGGACGCGGCGGCCGAGCGCCGCCGCGCTGGAGGCCGAACGGGTGGCGCGCGCCGAGGCGGCCCTGCGGCTGCGTTCCGTGGCCGCCGCGCGCGGTCTGCTGGAACGTTACGACGCCGTGCTCGCCGCCCACCCCGCGCTCGCCCCCCGCCTCGCCCCGCTGCGCCGCTCGGTGGCGGCCCACGCCGAGGCGCTCGGCGAGGGCGGCACGACGGCCGCTCCCGCGAAGGCCGCCGCCACCCCGTCGGCGACGACGGCCTCGGCCCCGCCCGCCGCCTCCACCGCGTCGGCCGCCCCCACCGCGTCGGCCAGCGCCTCCGCCGGGACGAAGCCGTCCGCCGCTCCCCCGGCCGTCCCCGCCGACCCCCGCGCTGCCCTCGGGGAACTCGCCGCCGCCGCGCGCGAGGCGTCCGACCGGCACACCGCCGCCCTGCTCACCGCCCCGCCCGAGTACGCCCGGCTGCTCGCCTCCGTGGCGGCCTCGGGCGCCGCGCACGCGTACCTGCTGACCGAAGGAGCCCGGGCATGAGCGCCCTCGACGCGGCCCAGGCCGCACTGGCCGCCGAGCACGCGGCGGTGTACGGGTACGGGGTCGTCGGCGGCCGGATCGGCGCCGAGCGCCGGCCCGAGGCCACCGCCGCGTACGAGGCCCACCGGGCGCGGCGGGACGCGCTGCGCCGCACCGTCCGCGACCTCGGTGGCACCCCGGTCGCCTCCGCGGCCGCGTACGAGCTCCCGTTCCCGGCCGGGGACACCGCCGCCGCCGTCCGCCTTGCGGCCGTCCTGGAGGACCGGGTGGCCGGGGTCTACTCCGACCTCGTGCGCGCCGCGGCGGGCCCGCTGCGCCGCGAGGCCGCCGCCGCGCTCCGCGAGGCGGCCGTCCGGGCCGTCCGCTGGCGCGGCAGCGACGTAACCTTTCCTGGGCTCGCCGAGCGGGTATGAGTCCGCACCCGACCGAAGGAAACGACGCACGCATGGCATTCGAACCGCCGCAGCGACTCGCCAGGACACTCGGCGAGACGTACGGGGACGCCACGGCGGCGGAGTGGCTCGGGAAGCTGCCCGCACTCGCCGACGAGGCCCTCGGCCACGCGTCCCTGGACGCCGACCGGGTGATGGCACCCGGCGGGCGGAGCAGCCTCGTGGTGCTCGTCCGCCGCGCCGACGGCTCCCCCGCCGCACTCAAGGTCGCGCCCCCGTTCACCCGGCCCGACCTGGAACGGGACGCGCTGGCGCACTGGAACGGCTGGGGGGCGGTCCAGCTCCTCGACGAGGCCGGACCGGGCGCGCTCGTCCTCGAACGGCTGCACCCCGAAGTCTCCCTGCGCTCCCTGCCGGAGGCGAAGGCGCTCCTGGAGGCGGCCGGCACCGTCCGCCGCCTCTGGACCGAGCCCCCCGCCGGACACGGCTTCGAGACGGTGGCCGAGCGGACCGCCCGCCAGGCCGCGGCCATGGAGCCCCACCGCGCCGCCCCGGCGACCGGCGCCCTCACGGCCGCGGCGCTCGCCGCGCGCGAGGAGCTGGTGGCCGTCGAGGCCGAGACGTTCCTGCTGCACGGGAACTTCCGCCAGGGCAAGGTCCTCGCCGGCGACCGCGCGCCCTGGCTCGCCGTGGGCCCCGAGCCGCTGGTCGGCGAGCGTGCCTACGACCTCGCCCGGCTCGTACGGGACCGGGTCGAGGACCTGGTGGCCGCGTCCTCCGGCGCCTCCGCGGCCCGCCGGCGGGTGAACAGACTGGCCGACTCCCTCGACCTCGACCGGGAGCGGCTGCGCGGCTGGACCCTGTTCCGGGCGGTCGAGTCCGGCACCCGCGCCCTCACCGCGGGACGCCCGCAGGATGCCGAGCTGCTCCTGGAGTTCGCGAGCTGGCTGTAGGGGAATACCCTTTTTGTACCGTTCGGCTCAATCCAGGGGGCCGTGATGATCCAAGAACTGCTGATGGCGGTGGCCGGGGCGGCCGCGGCCTCCGCCGTGTACGCCGGCGCCGCGGCGCGGGTGATCAAGCAGTACGAACGCGGCGTCGTCTTCCGCTTCGGACGGCTGCGCGACGAGATCCGCTCCCCGGGCCTCACCATGATCGTTCCGGTCGTCGACCGCATGCACAAGGTGAACATGCAGATCGTCACCCTGCCCGTGCCGGCGCAGGAGGGCATCACCCGCGACAACGTGACGGTCCGCGTCGACGCCGTCGTCTACTTCAAGGTCGTCGACGCCGCCGACGCGCTCGTCCGCGTCGAGGACTACAAGTTCGCCGTCTCCCAGATGGCCCAGACCTCCCTGCGGTCCATCATCGGCAAGAGCGACCTCGACGACCTTCTCTCCAACCGCGAGAAGCTCAACCAGGGCCTCGAACTCATGCTCGACAGCCCTGCCATGGGCTGGGGCGTCGCCATCGACCGCGTCGAGATCAAGGACGTCTCCCTGCCCGAGACCATGAAGCGCTCCATGGCCCGGCAGGCCGAGGCCGACCGCGAGCGGCGCGCCCGGGTCATCAACGCCGACGCCGAGCTCCAGGCCTCCAGGAAGCTCGCCGAGGCGGCCGGCGTCATGTCCACCCAGCCCGCCGCCCTGCAGCTCCGCCTCCTCCAGACCGTCATGGCCGTCTCCGCCGAGAAGAACTCCACCCTCGTCCTCCCCATCCCCGTCGAGCTCCTCCGCTTCCTGGAGCGGGCGGCGCCGGGGTCGTCGGAGACGGCGTCGGGCTCCGCCACCGCCTCCGCGTCCGCCTCGGATGAGGACGCGCCGCCGCTCAGCGACGCATACCTCAAGGGGCGTGCCGCGGCCGTCGACGCCATCGGCGACCTCACCGGGCCCTCCGTCGAACCCACGCCCCACGACGAGACGACGCCCTGACGCGAGACGCCCCCCCCGAGGGCCCGCCTCCGGGCTTCGTCGTACCGGTGCGGCGGCCGGTGCCGCCCCGTCGTGGGCAACTGTTCCGCCGGGACGATTGCCCACTCAGAGGGTGGGCCGGCCCTCTCGGCCCGCGTCCCCGGGGCAGAACCCAAGGGGCGCGGGCCCACAGAGGCTGCGGGCCCACGGGGGGCGGCTCCGGAAGGTCAGGCGGTGAGGTGGGCGAGGGCTTCCTCGACGGTGAGCTCCTGGCGCTCGCCGGTGCGGCGGTCCTTGAGCTCGACGACGCCCTCGGCGGAGCGACGGCCGGCGACGAGGATCTTGGGGACGCCGATGAGCTCCGCGTCGGTGAACTTCACGCCCGGGGAGACGCCGGCGCGGTCGTCGACGAGGACGCGGAGGCCGGCGGCGGCCAGCTTGTCGGAGACCTCGAGGGCGAGCTCGGTCTGGAGGGCCTTGCCGGCGGCGACGACGTGGACGTCGGCGGGGGCGACCTCGGCGGGCCAGCAGAGGCCCTTCTCGTCGGCGGACTGCTCGGCGAGGGCGGCGACGGCGCGGGAGACGCCGATGCCGTAGGAGCCCATGGTGACGCGGACGGGCTTGCCGTTCTGGCCGAGGACGTCGAGCTTGAGGGCGTCGGCGTACTTGCGGCCGAGCTGGAAGATGTGGCCGATCTCGATGGCGCGGTCCAGCTTGAGGCCGGTGCCGCACACGGGGCAGGGGTCGCCCTCCTCGACGACGACGACGTCGACGTACGCGGAGACCTCGAAGTCGCGGCCCGCGACGACGTTCTTCGCGTGCATGCCCTCCTTGTTGGCGCCCGTGATCCACGCGGTGCCGGGCGCGACGCGGGGGTCGGCGATGTAGGTGACCTTCTCCAGGCCCTGGGGGCCGACGTAGCCGCGGACCAGGTCGGAGCGGACGGCGAAGTCGGCCTCGGTGACGAGCTCGACGGCGGCCGGGGCGAAGTGCGCCTCGACCTTGTCCAGGTCGACCTCGCGGTCGCCGGGGACGCCGACGGCGACGATCTCGCCGTCGACCTTCACCAGGAGGTTCTTCAGGGTGGCGGAGGCCGGCACGCCCAGCGAGGCGGCGAGCGTCTCGATGGTGGGGGTGTCGGGGGTGGGGATCTCCTCGGCGGCGGCGACCGAGGCGGCGTCGACCGCCTTGACCTCCTGGTGGACGGCCTCGGTGTTGGCCGCGAAGTCGCAGTTCGGGCAGTCGGCGAAGGTGTCCTCGCCGGCCTCGGCCGGGGCGAGGAACTCCTCGGACTTGGAGCCGCCCATGGCGCCGGCGGTGGCGGCGCAGATGCGGTAGTCGAGGCCGAGGCGCTCGAAGACGCGCTGGTACGCCTGGCGGTGCAGGGCGTAGGACCGGGCCAGGCCCTCGTCCTCGGTGTCGAAGGAGTACGAGTCCTTCATGAGGAACTCGCGGCCGCGCAGGATGCCGGCGCGGGGGCGGGCCTCGTCGCGGAACTTCGTCTGGATCTGGTAGAGGATGACGGGCAGGTCCTTGTAGGACGAGCACTGGTCCTTGACCAGGAGGGTGAAGATCTCCTCGTGGGTGGGGCCGAGGAGGTAGTCGCCGCCCTTGCGGTCCTGGAGGCGGAAGAGCTCGGCGCCGTACTCGTCCCAGCGGCCGGTCGCCTCGTAGGGCTCGCGGGGCAGGAGGGCGGGGAGGGAGACCTCCTGGGCGCCGATGGCGTCCATCTCCTCGCGGACGATGCGCTCGACGTTGGCGAGCACCTTCTTGCCGAGGGGCAGCCAGCTCCAGATGCCGGCGGCGGTGCGGCGGACGTATCCGGCGCGGACGAGGAGCTTGTGGCTGAGGACCTCGGCGTCCGCCGGGTCGTCGCGCAGCGTCTTCGCCATCAACTGGGACATGCGCTGGACCGGTGCGTTGGCCATGGTTCTCGTACTCCTGCCGGGCTGGTGGTCCCCGGCTCGGGCGGGGCCGTGAGCCCGGGGAGGTGATGGCCCCGAGGTTAGCCGGGCCGCCCCTGGCAGGTGAAATCAGTTCCGGCGCAGCAGGGGCAGCGGCGCGCCCATCACCGCGTACGGGCGGACGGCGCTCGGGAAGTGCACCTGGCGGGCGAGGTCGCGGTAGCCCAGGGCGTGGTAGAGGCCGCGGGCCGGGGAGTCGGTGTCGATCGCGGAGAGGATCGAGCGGGGTTCGGCGGCGCCGTCGGTGATGGTGGTGATCAGCTCGCGGCCGATGCCCCGGCCCTGGTGGGAGGGGTGGACGTGGAGTTCGGTGATGACGAAGGAGTCGTCGAGCCAGTCGGCGGTGCCGGTGACGCGCAGGTAGGACTCGACGACGGTGGACCACCAGTGGGTGCGGTCGTTGGGCATGCCGTACACGAAGCCGACGAGCCGCCCGTCGGCCGTGGTGGCGCCGTAGGCGCGGGCTCCGGGGCTCATCAGGTGGCGCAGCACGATGTGACGGCGTACGGCGACCTCGCCCGCGTCCAGGCCGAAGGCGACCGCCTGCACGGCGAGGGCCTCGTCCACCCGGGCGGCGAGATTGACCGGTCCGATCACGGTGTCTGCGTCATCCATGCGGCGCACCCTACAAGCGGCCGCCCGCCCCGGGCACCACGTTCAGAACAGCACGCTCGTGAACGCGCCGGTCTCGCGGAAGCCGACGCGGCGGTACGCGGCCCGCGCGGGGGCGTTGTAGTCGTTGACGTACAGGCTGACCACGGGGGCGACGTCGGCCAGGGCGTACTGGAGGACGGCGGCCATGCCGGTCTCGGAGAGGCCCCTGCCGCGGTGCTCCGGGGCGACCCAGACGCCCTGGATCTGGCAGGCGTGGCGGGTGGCGGCGCCGATCTCGGCCTTGAAGACGACCTTGCCGTCCTCGATGCGGGCGAAGGAGCGGCCGGTGCCGACCAGTTCGGCGACGCGGGCCTGGTAGAGCAGGCCGCCGTCGTTGGCGAGCGGGGAGACGCCGACCTCCTCGGTGAACATGGCGACGCAGGCGGGCATGATCGCCTCCATCTCGTCCTTGCGGACGCGGCGCACCAGCGGGTCGGGCGTGACGTCGGCGGAGGGTTCCTCGGTGACCATGAGAGGCTGGTGGGCCCTGACGTCCCGCGCGGGGCCCCAGCTGGGCTCCAGGAGCCGCCACAGCTCGGTGGTGGGTCCGGCGGGGCCGACGATCGAGGAACAGCGGCGGCCGATCCTGCGGGCCCGGTCGGCGAAGGCGCGGACGGCCTCGGGGGTCGCGCAGATGGGCACCAGGTTGGCGCCGGAGTAGCAGAGGGAGCGGAGTCTCCCCTCGGTGTACCAGCCCCACATCTCGCCGCCGAGCCGCCAGGGGTCGAGCCCGGCGACCTGGACGCGCGCGGCCACGAAGGCGTTCTCGACGGGGGCGCTCTCCAGCACGGCGAGCGCGGCGCCGAGGTCGGCGGGTTCGAGGACCCGGGTGGTCGTCTGTGTCAACACGAGGGGGCCTCACGATGCGGATCTGCTGGTCTCCGCACTGTACCCCTCCGCTCCGCGGCGCAGCCCGTCGTGCGCGCGAAGCCCCTCCACCGGGGCGGTGGAGGGGCTTCGGGGAGCGGGTGCGCGGCCGGAATCAGCCGGCGACGGCGACGGTGGGCTCGCCGCTGGCGATGCCGTCCTTCTCCATCTGCTCGGCGATCTTGAGCGCCTCCTCGATGAGGGTCTCGACGATCTTCGACTCGGGGACGGTCTTGATGACCTCGCCCTTGACGAAGATCTGGCCCTTGCCGTTGCCGGAGGCGACGCCGAGGTCGGCCTCGCGGGCCTCGCCGGGGCCGTTGACGACGCAGCCCATGACGGCGACGCGCAGCGGGACGGTCATGCCGTCGAGGCCGGCGGTGACCTCCTCGGCGAGCTTGTAGACGTCGACCTGGGCGCGGCCGCAGGACGGGCAGGAGACGATCTCCAGGCGGCGCTGGCGGAGGTTGAGCGACTCCAGGATCTGCATGCCGACCTTGATCTCCTCGGCCGGCGGCGCGGAGAGCGAGACGCGGATGGTGTCGCCGATGCCCTGGGAGAGCAGGGCGCCGAAGGCGACGGCCGACTTGATGGTGCCCTGGAAGGCCGGGCCCGCCTCGGTGACGCCGAGGTGCAGCGGGTAGTCGCACTGGGCGGCGAGCTGGCGGTAGGCCTCGACCATGATGACCGGGTCGTTGTGCTTGACCGAGATCTTGATGTCGCGGAAGCCGTGCTCCTCGAAGAGGGACGCCTCCCAGAGGGCGGACTCGACGAGCGCCTCGGGGGTGGCACGGCCGTACTTCTTCAGGAGCCGCGCGTCCAGCGAGCCGGCGTTGACGCCGATGCGGATCGGGGTGCGGGCGTCGGAGGCCGCCTTGGCGATCTCCTTGACCTTGTCGTCGAACTGCTTGATGTTGCCGGGGTTGACGCGGACGGCCGCGCAGCCGGCGTCGATCGCCGCGAAGACGTACTTCGGCTGGAAGTGGATGTCGGCGATGACCGGGATCTGGGACTTCCGGGCGATCGTGGCGAGCGCGTCGGCGTCGTCCTGCGTGGGGCAGGCCACGCGGACGATCTGGCAGCCGGAGGCGGTCAGCTCGGCGATCTGCTGGAGCGTGGCGCCGATGTCGGACGTGCGGGTCGTGGTCATCGACTGCACGGAGACGGGGGCGTCACCGCCGACGGCCACGCTGCCGACCTGGATCTGACGGCTCTTGCGACGCTCGGCGAGCCGGGTCGGAACGGTCGGGATACCGAGAGAAATCGCGGTCATCTTCTGTGCAACCTCAAGGTTGTGCGTCGGCGGGCTCAGGTCTCCGAGGTTACCGCCCCGGGGGCGGGGGGCCGGACACCACCGGGTCCGGCCCCCCTGGGGGTCATGTCAGCTTCACCGGGTTGACGATGTCGGCGGCGAGCACCAGCAGGGTGAAGCAGACGAAGACACCGGCCACCACGTAGGCGGCGGGCATCAGCTTGGCCACGTCGAACGGGCCGGGGTCGGGGCGCCGGAAGATCCGGGCCGTGTGGCGGCGGACGGACTCCCACAGGGCGCCCGCGATGTGGCCGCCGTCGAGCGGCAGCAGCGGGAGCATGTTGAACAGGAACAGCGAGACGTTGAACATGACCAGCAGGTTCATGAACATCACGAGGATCGTCGTGGGCGGCGCCTCGACGGTCATCAGCTCGCCGGTGATCCGGGCGGCGCCGAGGACGCCCACCGGGGAGTCGTCGGCGCGCTCGCCGTCCCCGAAGGTCGCGTCCCACAGGCCGGGGATCTTGCCCGGGAGGGCGATGACCGAGTGGACGCCGTTCTCCAGGAGGTCGGTCATCCGGTCGGTGGTCTCGCCGAAGGACAGGGGCGCGACCTCGGTCTTGGAGGCGAAGCCGAGGTAGCCGGCGTCGACGTAGTCCACCGGCTGGACGACCTTGCCGTCCGCGTCCTTCCGCGGCACCTGGTTGGAGACCAGCGTGGGGTGGAGGTCGACCCGCTGTCCGGCGCGCTCGACGGTGACCGTGGCCGGGCCGATGGTCTCGCGGATGCGGTCGGAGAGGGTGTCCCAGTCGGCGACGGGGGTGCCGTTGAAGGCGACGATCCGGTCGCCGTCCCGCAGGCCGGCCTTGAACGCGGGGGAGACCGGGTCGCCCGTCGCGCACTTCTCGCGCTTCTCGCTCTGCTTGATGACGCACTTCTGGACGCCGGCGACCTGGGTCGTCTGGCCCTCGATGCCGAGGGTCATCATCGAGCCGAAGAACAGCGCCGCCGCCAGGACCAGGTTCATGAACGGTCCGGCGAACATCACGATCACGCGCTTCCACGGCTTGCGCGTGTAGAAGAGCCGGGTCTCGTCGCCGGGCTGGAGCTCCTCGTAGGACGCCTCGCGCGCGTCCTCGATCATGGAGCGCCAGGGCGAGGTGGAGCGGGCCTCGATCTTGCCGTCCTCGCCCGGCGGGAACATGCCGATCATGCGGATGTAGCCGCCGGCCGGGATGGCCTTGATGCCGTACTCGGTCTCCCCGCGCCTCCTCGACCAGATCGTGGGGCCGAAGCCGACCATGTACTGCGGCACGCGGATGCCGAAGAGCTTGGCCGTGGAGAGGTGGCCGAGCTCGTGCCACGCGATGGAGACCAGGAGTCCCAGTGCGAACAGCACGATGCCCAGGGCGTACAGGAGCATTTCGGTCATGCGCGGGCCTCCGCTGTTGCCTTCGCTGCGAGCTCACGGGCCCGGGCGCGCGCCCAGGTCTCCGCTTCGAGGACGTCCGACACCGTGAGCGGGGTTCCCCTGCTGGGCTGTCCGTGCTCGGTGACGACCGCAGTGACGGTATCCATGATTCCGTTGAACGGCAGGCGTCCGGCGAGAAACGCCTCGACGCACTCCTCGTTCGCCGCGTTGAAGACGGCGGGCGCGGTGCCGCCCAGGGTGCCCACGTGCCGGGCCAGGCCGACGGACGGGAAGGCCTCGGTGTCCAGCGGGAAGAACTCCCAAGTGGACGCCGTGGTCCAGTCGAAGGCGGGCGCCGCGTCAGGGACCCGCTCCGGCCAGCCGATGCCGATGGCGATGGGGCCGCGCATGTCCGGCGGAGTGGCCTGGGCGAGCGTGGAGCCGTCCGTGAACTCGACCATCGAGTGCACGTACGACTGCGGGTGGACGACGACCTCGATGCGGTCGAAGGGGATGTCGTAGAGCAGGTGGGCCTCGATGACCTCCAGGCCCTTGTTCACCAGGGTGGCGCTGTTCACCGTGATCACCGGGCCCATCGCCCAGGTCGGGTGGGCGAGCGCGTCCTCGCGGGTCACGTCGGCCAGCTGCTCCCGCGTCCGGCCGCGGAAAGGGCCTCCGGAGGCGGTGACGACCAGCTTGCGGACGTCGGCGCGGGTGCCGGCGGCGAGCGCCTGGAAGAGGGCCGCGTGCTCGGAGTCGACCGGGATGATCTGGCCGGGCTTGGCGAGCGCCTTCACCAGGGGGCCGCCGACGATCAGCGACTCCTTGTTGGCGAGGGCGAGGGTACGGCCCGCTTCGAGGGCGGCCAGGGTCGGCGCGAGACCGATGGAGCCGGTGATGCCGTTGAGGACGGTGTGGCACGGCGACGCGGCCAGCTGCGTGGCGGCGTCCGGCCCTGCCAGGACCTCCGGCAGCGGCTCGGAGCCGTACAGCGCCTTCAGCGCGTCGCGCAGCTCCGGCAGCACCTCCTCGCGGGCGACCGCGACCGCGGCGACCTTCAGGCGGTGCGCCTGCTCGGCGAGCAGTCCGACCCGGCCGCCCGAGGCGGCCAGCGCGGTGACCCGGAAGCGGTCGGGGTTGCGCAGCACCAGGTCGATGGCCTGCGTGCCGATGGACCCGGTCGAACCGAGGACGACGATGTCCCGGCGTCCTTCGGAGACGTCGAAGGCGATGTGCGGGTCGGCGAGAGGAGAGGGGCGGTCGCTCATGCCCCCCATTCTTGCCGCAAACCCCGCGCGGTCTTCACGGGGTGTGGACGAACGTGTCGAAGACCCGGTGGAAGTCGGGGAACGTCTTCTTCACACACCCCGGGTCGTCGAAGGTGATCCCGGGCGTGCGCAGGGCCGTGACCGCGAACGACATGACGATCCGGTGGTCCCCGTGGGTGGCGATCTCCACCGGTCCCGCCGGGGTGCCGGGGTGGATCTCGATCCAGTCGGGGCCCGTGCGGACGGTGATCCCGAGCCGGCGCAGGTTCTCGGCGCAGGCGTCGAGCCGGTCGCACTCCTTCACGCGGGTGTTCGCCACGTCCTCGATCCGCACCGGGCCGTCCGCGAACGGCGCGATCGCCGCCAGCGTCGGCATCGTGTCCGAGATGTCCCGCATGTTGACCGTCAGGCCCCGCAGCGCCCCCGTCGACCGGACCGTCGTCGCCTCCTCGCCGATCTCGACGTCCGCCCCCATGCGGCGCAGCACGTCCACGAACGCCAGGTCGCCCTGGAGCGCGCCCCGGCCGAGGCCCGGCACCGTCACCGAGCGGCCCGGCTCCAGCGCCGCAGCGGCGAAGAAGTAGCTCGCGGTCGACGCGTCCGGCTCGATCCCGTACGTCCTCGCCCGGTACCCCGTCGGCGCCACCCGGTACGTCCGGCCCTCCCGGCGCACCTCCGCGCCGAAGCTCCGCATCATCGCCAGCGTGATCTCCACGTACGGCTCCGACACCAGGTCGGTGACGGTGATGTCCAGACCCTCCGCCGTCAGCGGACCCAGCATCAGCAGCGCCGTCAGGTACTGCGACGACTGCCCCGCGTCGAGGGTCAGCGCCCCGCCCTTCACCCCCCGGGCGTGCACCGCGAGCGGGTGGTGCCCCTCCTCCGCGCCGTGCCGCAGGTCCACCCCGAGCGCGCGCAGCGCCTCCGTCAGCGGCCGCAGCGGACGCCGCCGCATCTGCGCCGACGCGTCGAAGCGGTACGTGCCGTGGCCCGCGGCGACCAGCGTCGGCAGGAAGCGGGCGGTCGTCGCGCCGTCCCTGCAGTACACCTCCGCCGCCTCGGCCCCCGGGCCCGCGGGGCGGCCCTCCACGCGCCACTCCCCCGCCTCCCGCCGGACCGCGTACCCCAGCGCCCCCAGCCCCTCCGCGAAGCCTTCCGTGTCGTCCGAGACCAACGGCCTCAGCAACGTCGTGGTGCCCTCCGCGGCCGCGGCGAGGAACAGCGCGCGGGCCGTGACGGACTTGGAGCCGGGAATCTCGATGACGGTCACGCCGGCCATCCTGCCGCGCGGGACGCCCCTCCCGCCGGACGGTCCGGAACGTGGACCCGGTCGGCGGCCGCCCGCCCTCCGCGCGGGCGAGCGGCCCGCCGGGGCGGGCCGGCTGTCCCCCTGGCGGAATTCCCGGCCGCCGGGGCGTGGGTCCGCGTAGGGTCCGCGTCATGTCGCAGCCGATCAGGATCATCGTTCACGTCACCGCCCTGCCCGGACGGGGCGGGGAGCAGGTGGCCGCCTTCGAGGCGCTCGCACCCCTGGTACGGGCGGAGGACGGGTGCCTCCGCTACGACCTGCACCGGGTGGCGGACGACCCGGACCGCTTCGTGCTGATCGAGCGCTGGGCCTCGGCCGAGGCGCTCGCCGCGCACGACGCGGCCCCGCACATGGCGGCCGCCGCCGTGGCGAACAAGGCGTTCCGGGCGGGGCCGGCCGAGGTGGTGCGGCTGGTCGACGCCCCGGTGGCATGACGAAAGGCGGCCCGAGCCCCCGCACAGTGGGCTCGGGCCGCCTGGCCTCGTGGCGTACGGGTTACAGCGCCAGTCCGGTGAGGACCAGGACGCGCTCGTACGTGTAGTCGTCCATGGCGTAGCGGACGCCCTCGCGGCCGACGCCGGAGCGCTTGGCACCGCCGTACGGCATCTGGTCGGCGCGGTAGGACGGGACGTCGCCGACGATCACGCCGCCGACCTCGAGCGCGCGGTGGGCGCGGAACGCGGTCTGCAGGTCGCGGGTGAAGACGCCGGCCTGGAGGCCGAAGTCGGAGTCGTTGACCGCGGCGAACGCCTCGGCCTCGCCGTCGACCTTCGCGATGGTCAGGACCGGGCCGAAGACCTCGGCGCGGGCCAGCGTGACGTCCGCCGGGAGCTCGGTGAGGACGGTCGGGGCGTAGGTCGCGCCCTCGCGCTTGCCGCCGGTGAGGAGCTTGGCGCCGGCCGCGACGGCCTCGTCGACCCAGGACTCGACGCGCTGCGCGGCGGCCTCGTCGACGAGCGGGCCGACGTCGGTGGCGGCGTCGGACGGGTCACCGGTGACCTGGGCCTCGACGGCGGCGACGATCTTCGGCACCAGGCGGTCGTGGACGGAGGAGTCGACGATCACGCGCTGCACGGAGATGCAGGACTGGCCGCCCTGGTAGTTGGAGAAGGTGGCGATCCGGCTCGCCGCCCAGTCCAGGTCCTCCTCGGAGGACCAGTCGGGCAGGACGACGGCGGCGGCGTTGCCGCCGAGCTCCAGGGTGCAGTGCTTGTGCGGCACGGACTGCTGGATGGCGTAGCCGACCTTGTCGGAGCCGGTGAAGGAGATGACCGGGAGGCGCTCGTCCTGGACGAGGGCCGGCATGCGGTCGTTCGGCACGGTCAGGATCGACCAGGAGCCGGCCGGCAGGTCGGTCTCGGCCAGGATCTCGCCGAGGATCAGGGAGGAGATCGGCGTCGACGGGGCCGGCTTGAGGATGATCGGGGCGCCGACGGCGATGGCCGGGGCGACCTTGTGGGCGCTGAGGTTCAGCGGGAAGTTGAACGGGGCGATGCCCAGCACGACGCCCTTGGGGATGCGGCGGGTCAGCGCGAGCCGGCCCACGCCGCCGGCCTCGGTGTCCAGGCGCTGGGCCTCGCCGGCGTTCCAGCGGCGGGCCTCCTCGGCGGCGAAACGGAAGACGGAGACGGCGCGGCCGACCTCGCCGCGGGCCCACTTGACGGGCTTGCCGTTCTCGGCGGAGATGAGGAGGGCGATCTCCTCGGTGCGCTCGGCGAGCCGCTTCGACACGTGGTCGAGGGCGGCGGCGCGGACGTGCGCCGGGGTCGCGGCGAACTCGTCGACGACGGCGTGCGCGGCGGCGACGGCCTCCTCGACCTGGGCCTCGGTGGGCACGCTGACCTTGCCGACCAGACGTCCGTCGTACGAGTTCGTGACGTCGAAGGTGGCCTCGCCGGTGGCCTCGCGGCCGGCGAGCCAGAAGGCGTGGGTGGTCGTCATTGCGTCCCGGCCCTTTCCGTATCGGGGGGTGCGAGCGATTGCTCTCGTGACACGTTAGGGCCGGGGCGCCGGACGTGGGCTTGTCCGGTGTGGAGTGATGGGGGCGGACCTCTGTCCTAATTGGCCGAAGGGGCCGGGGTCACCCGCGCCGTTCGGTCGAGACGATCAGACAGACGCCGCCGACGACGATCGCGCCGCCGAGCAGGAGGGGCCAGGTCAGGGCCTCGTTCAGGACGAGCGCGCCGAGCAGGACGGCGACGACCGGGTTCACGTAGGCGTAGGTGGCGACGAGGGAGAGCGGGGCGGCCTGGAGGAGCCAGGCGTACGCCGTGAAGGCCAGCAGCGAGCCGAAGAGGATCAGGTAGGCCAGGGCCGCCCAGGACCGGCCCGATATCGCGGCGACGTCGAGGCCGTGGTGCTCGCCGCGCACGAGGCCGAGCAGGAGCCCGCCGACGCCGCCGGCGACCATCTCGTACGCGCTGGCCGTGAACGGGTTCGGGGGCAGCGGCATGCGGGCGGAGGAGAACGAACCGACCGACCACAGCAGGGTCGCGACGACGACGAGGAGCACGCCGCCGATCTTCACCTCTCCGCTCAGCCCGGGCAGCGTGAGGACGGCGAGGCCGGCCAGGCCGAGCAGGACGCCGCCGACGGCGCCGAGGCCGGGGCGCTCCCCGGTGGCGGCGCGCAGCAGGACGACCCAGGCGGGGACGACGGCGATGAGGAGCGCGGCGAGGCCGGAGGGGATGGAGGTCTCGGCGAGGACCACGAGGCCGTTGCCGCCGAGGATGAGGAGCAGGCCGATGAGGACGGCGGAGCCGAGCTGCCGGCGGGTGACCTTGAGCGCGGCCGGGCCCTGGCGCCAGGCGATGATCCCGGCGAGCAGCAGGCCCGCGGTGACGAAGCGGGTGCCGGCGGAGAGGAAGGGCGGCATCGTCTCGACGGCGACCCGGATGCCGAGGTAGGTCGACCCCCACACGACGTACACGATGCCGAGGGCGGCCCAGACGGCGCCGGTGATCCGGCGGGCGGGGGCGGGGGTCCCGACGGTACGGGGTGCGGGGGCGGCCTGTCCGGCCTCGGGGGCCGGATCGACGGCAGGGCTTGTCATGCCCAGGAGAGTAAGGAGTCCGGGGCCGAACGGCCAGGAAAACTGCCCGGATCCGGGCAGGATCACCGGAACCCGGGCGGTCGCGGGCCCTGTGCGTGGCCCTTCAGCCCGTCCGCCGTGGATGACAGGATGGCCCGGACCGCACGACCACCTGGGGGAACGACATGATTCTTTACGTACTGATCGGCGTCCTGCTCCTCGCCGTCGGGGGCTGCGTCTGCGTGGTCTGGGCGGCCCGCGGCGGCCCCCGCTGGGTCCGCGCAGTGGCCGCCGTGACCCTGCTGGGCGGCGAGATGGCGCGCGACAACCGTCGCCGGGGCATCCGGGGCGACGGCGGCTCGAACGGCGACGCGTCCGCGGACGGCTGACCCGGCGCCGGACGGCTGCGCCGTCCGTCCGTCACCCGTCGCCGCGCCGTCCGCCACGTCTCACCGCGCCCTTCCGTCAGCCCGTCATTCCGCGCCCTCGCCGGTCGCCTTCAGCGCCAGCCACAGCTCCATGCGGACGTCCGGGTCGTCCAGCGAACGGCCGAGGATCTCCTCCACCCGGCGCATCCGGTAGCGCAGGGTGTGGCGGTGGACGCCCAGGTCGGCCGCGGCGGCGTCCCACTGGCCGTGCCGGGAGAGCCAGGCGCGCAGGGAGGCGACCAGGTCGCCCCGCCCGGTCGCGTCGTGCTCCCGCAGGGCCCGCAGCATCCCGTCGGCGAAGGCGCGGACGGCATCGTCGGCGAGGAGCGGCAGGACCGAGCCCGCCGCCAGGTCCTCGTGTTCGACGAGCGCGCGGCCCCGCCGCCGGGCCACCGACAGCGCCTGCTCGGCCTGCTTGTACGCGGTGGCGGCCGCCCCGGCGGCGACGGGCGCCGAGAGCCCGACGACGACGCCGACGTCGTCCGCCTCGCGCTCCGCGTACCCCTCGCAGGCGGCGACGACCGCGCCGCCGTCACCGGCCAGGACGACGAGCCGCTCCCCGCTGACGGGAACCGCCAGAACCGCCTCGCCGGCCCGGGCGGCCGCCGCCTCCAGGGCCTCGGCGAGCACCGGCAGCGGCGGCTCGCCGGCCGCCTCTCCCCCGGCGGCCTCGGCGACGAGCAGCCGGAACGGCGCGTCCAGCAGCCCGCCGTACACGTCGCCCGCCACCGCGCGCGCGTGGTCCGGCCGGCCTTCGAGCATCATCTGCAGCACCGCCGCGCCCAGCCGCTGTTCGGCCGCCTGGAGCGAGCGGGAACGTTCCGTCGTCAGGGTGAGCAGCGCGATCGCCGAGTGCACCGCGTACCGCTCGGCCGTGCCGAGGGGCGCGCCCGTTCCGACCGCGAGGGCGCCCCGCACCCGGCGTCCGGTGCCCAGCGACTGGAGCTCGACCCGGTCGTCCGTACCGCCGACGACGGCGCTGGCCGGCGCCGGCCGGTCGCGCAGCCGCTCCACGTCCGTGGTGAGCCGGGCCGCCCGGCGGGCCGCCCACTCGGGCGAGACGGCGACGACCGTGCCGGAGGTGTCGTACAGCGCCGCCCAGCCGTCGACGTGCGCCGCCAGCCGGGCGACCACGGCCTCGGGGCCCTCGGAGAGCGCCGCCCTGGTCAGCTCGCGCTGGGCCTCGAACCCGGCGGTCACCGCCCGGTACTGGTCGGCGGCGATCGCCGCCGACACCGCCTTGCTGATGGCGAGGAACGGGGTCCTCCTGGGCACCTCCAGGAGCGGCAGGTGCTCCTCGCGCGCCGCGTCCAGCAGGGCCGGCGGGATCTCCTCGTAGTTCACCCCGACCGCGAAGCCGAGCCCCACCACCCCGGCCCCGAGCAGCCGCCGCACGTAGCGGCGCATCGCCTCCAGGTCCTCCGCGTCCAGCGTCAACGCGGTGGTGAGCAGCAGCTCGCCGCCCTCCATGTACGGGACCGGGTCGGCGAGCTCGCTGACGTGCGCCCACCGGACGGGCGTGTCCAGGCGGTCCTCACCGGCACGGACGACGAGCTTGAGGGCGGAGTGCTGCACGAGCGAGGCGAGGGTGGGCGGCATGGGAGACCGTCGGACCTTTGAGCGAGGGGGCGCCGCTCAGCTGAGCGGCGCCCCCGATTGTGCCAGGACCGAGGGGTGCCCGCTCAGCCACACGGGACGGACGGGTCTCGGCCATCGGGGGCGGGAGGGTCAGGAGCGGAGGTCGACGAGGACGGGGGGCGTGTGGGCGCCCCCGACGGTCGTCAGCGACACGACGGCGTGACCGGGCGGCAGGGAGTGGGCCAGTTCGGAGGCGGACCAGCGCTCCCGTTCGACCTTGCGGGTCGTGACGGCGTCGGTGGTGACCGCCTTGCCGGTGACCTTCTTGCGCAGGGCGTGGATGAACCGGGTCATCGGCTGGTTGGCGAAGACGGTGTGGTGGGCCACCTCGGTGGTCTCCACCCACTCCTTGCCCCAGGTCTCGGCGAAGCCCCGGCCGTCCCAGGTGGTGATGCCGGCGAGCGCCACCCGGCAGCCGACGGAGCCGAGCAGGGGGCCGTGCAGGCTCTCGGGCACCTCGCCCAGGGTGCGCAGGCCGAGGACGACGCCGGCGTTCTGCGGGCGGAGCCGCTGGAGGGAGCGGACGGTGCCGGGGGTGACGGCCCCGGTGGCGTCGTCCAGGACGAGGCAGACGAAGTGGCCGCGGGTGCCGGCGGTCCTGGCCGCCGCGTGGAACTGGGCGAGGAGCAGCCGGGTGAGGAGCCGGGACGCCTCCTCGTGGCCGCGTTCGGGCAGGGTGACGCGGACCCGCAGCGGGTGGTGGGCGACGGACTTCAGGGAGAAGGGCCGTACGCCTCCCGCGTCGGCGCCGAAGAACTCCGCGAACACGGGACGGTCGAGCAGCGCGAGGCGGTCGGCGAGGAGCGGCCCGGCGTCCGCCGCCGTGCCGGCCTGCCGGATGCGGGCCTCCAGCTCGCGGCGCATCGTGGCCGGGCCGTCGGCCGGCAGCCGGTCGAGCAGGGCGGCCAGGGTCTCCGGCCCCGCTTCGAGCAGTTCGCGGAGGGCGGGCACCGAGGGGAAGCGGCCGTGGGCGGCCCGGTAGGGGCCGATCAGCTGGGCGAGGACGGTGGCGGCGCGGCGGGCGTCGAGGTGCTCGACGTCCCCCACCAGCCCTTCGGCGAGCAGGGCCGCCGCCTCGTCGGGGTCGGTGAGGCCGGCGTACAGGTCGAGGTCGTAGGGCGAGGTGGGGTCGCCCGGCCTGACGACCACGTCGTAGGCGTCGTCGGGGCCGAGCTGCGCGTCGGCGGCGCCGACCGCGACGACGGCGCAGCCGCCGGTGAGGGCCTGGAGGGTGAGGGACTCGACGACCGGGCGGGTCAGCCGGGCGGTCTTCCCGGCACCGGAGGGCCCCACGACGAGCAGCGAGGTGCCGAGTGCGGCCGGGTCGAGGGCGAGGCCCGCGCCGCGGTACGGGGCCGGGTTCCGCTCCTCGGCGACGCAGCGGCCGATCCGGACCTGCCCGAGCAGCAGGTCGTGGGTCGCGGCGCGGACGGGCAGGTCGCGGGCGCCCGAGGGGTGGGCCCAGGCCGCCGCGCCCTGGCGCAGCACGGTGTCGACGGCGCCGCGCCCCGGCCCGTCCAGGTGCCGGCGCACGCGGGCGCAGTCCACGTCGTTCATCCGTCCGGCGTGGACCTCGGCGGCGAGCAGGTCGGCGGCCCGCCGCTCCCCCGCGGCCCGCAGTCCGGGCCACTGCGAGAGCGGCATGGGCGCCGCGGCGTCGAGCGGTGGCGCGGGCGCCGCGGTGCCGCGTTCGGCGCGGGCCCGGAGCCACGCGCGGGCCAGGTCGAGCCATGCGCCGAGGCGGGCGAAGGGCCAGAGCACGGCGGCGGTGATCACCGTGTAGACGGTGTACACGAGGAAGGGCGAGGCGAGCACGTCGTAGCCGCCGCCGACGAGCACGACCAGGGAGAGCACGGGGCCGACGACCGGCAGCGGCTCCCAGCCGACGCCGGGGAAGGCGTCGGGCCAGACGAAGGTGAGCGCGACGAGCGCCGCGCCGGCCGCGAGGGCGGCGCGCGCCGGCGGCCGGCGGTCGGCGAGCAGGTGGCGGGCGAGTTCCGCCCAGGCGCCGAGGCGGGCGATCGCGTAGAGGAGGCCGGCGAAGAAGACCCCGTCGTAGACGACGTGGGCCTCGGCGCCGTGCCAGTCGCGAGGGGACGTCCCGCCGGCGTACCACCAGTCGCCGGGGGTGAAGGTGGCGAGCGGGATCCACTGGTACGGGACGACGCCGCGTCGCCAGGCGGACCACAGCAGCAGTCCGACGACCAGCGGGATGAGCAGGCCGACCACGGTGACGGGCGCGAGCCGCCGGGCCTCGCGGGGCGGCGGCGGGGGCACGTGCCGGAACCGCCAGACGCCGGGTGGCGCGGTCTCGGGGCGCGGCGCGTCGAGCCAGGCGGCGACGGCGGAGGCGGGCCCGGCGGGGGCTCCCGGGGCGCCGGCCGGCGCCGTGGGCGCCCCCGGGACGCCGGGTGGCCGGGGCGGGACCACGGGCGGGGCGGGACGGGCGGACCCCTGCGGGGGCCCGGCCGGCGGCGGGGGCACGGCGTGGGCCGGAGCACCGGTCGGCGGCCCCGCCGGGCGCGGTACCGCGCCCCCCGTGGTGTCGCGTGACTCGTACGTGCCGTCGGTCTCCATGAACCCCTGCCCCCTGACCAGCCAGGTCGCCGCGTCTGTGCCACCGTCAATCTAGTGGGCCGGGACCTCCCCGGAGGGGTTTCGACCACCCGTACGGCCGATCACCGGCGGGACGGTCGCGGGAGGCGGGAGCGGAGGGGCCCTGTCCATCCCGGACAACGACACACCCCCATCACTCCCGATCGGCGCATGCCCGAGGCCCTCCTCCGCGCCTAGCCTGCGGAGGAAACCCGCAAGTGCGTCCAGAACATCCCCAGGAGCCCCGCATGAACGCTGTCCCGCAGGAGCGGCGCGTCGTCACCGCCATCCCCGGTCCGAAGTCGCAGGAGCTTCAGGCCCGCCGTCTCGACACGGTCGCCGGTGGCGTCGGCTCCACGCTGCCCGTCTTCACCCAGCGGGCCGGCGGGGGCATCATCGAGGACGTCGACGGCAACCGTCTGATCGACTTCGGCTCCGGCATCGCCGTGACCTCGGTCGGCGCGTCCGCCGAGGCCGTCGTGCGCCGCGCGTCCGCGCAGCTCCAGGACTTCACCCACACCTGTTTCATGGTGACGCCGTACGAGGGTTACGTGGAGGTCTGCGAGGCGCTGGCCGAGCTGACCCCGGGCGACCACGCGAAGAAGTCCGCGCTGTTCAACTCGGGCGCCGAGGCCGTCGAGAACGCGGTCAAGATCGCCCGTTCGTACACGAAGCGCCAGGCCGTCGTCGTCTTCGACCACGGCTACCACGGCCGTACGAACCTGACGATGGCGCTGACCTCGAAGAACATGCCGTACAAGCAGGGCTTCGGTCCGTTCGCGCCCGAGGTCTACCGCGTGCCGGTGGCCTACGGCTACCGCTGGCCCACGGGCCCGGAGAACTGTGGCCCCGAGGCCGCGGCCCAGGCGATCGACAACATCACCAAGCAGATCGGCGCCGAGAACGTCGCCGCGATCATCATCGAGCCGGTGCTCGGCGAGGGCGGCTTCATCGAGCCGGCCAAGGGCTTCCTGCCGGCGATCGTGAAGTTCGCCAACGACAACGGCATCGTCTTCGTCGCGGACGAGATCCAGTCCGGCTTCTGCCGCACCGGCCAGTGGTTCGCCTGTGAGGACGAGGGCATCGTCCCCGACCTCATCACCACCGCCAAGGGCATCGCGGGCGGTCTGCCGCTCGCCGCCGTGACGGGCCGCGCCGAGATCATGGACTCCGTCCACGGCGGCGGTCTGGGCGGCACCTACGGCGGCAACCCGGTGGCCTGCGCCGCCGCGCTGGGCTCCATCGAGACGATGAAGGAGCTCGACCTCAACGGCAAGGCGCAGCGCATCGAGGAGCTCATGAAGGCCCGCCTGTCGGCGATGGCCGAGAAGTTCGACGCCATCGGCGACATCCGCGGCCGCGGTGCGATGATCGCGATCGAGCTGGTCAAGGACCGCGCGACCAAGGAGCCCTACCCGGAGGCCGCGGGCGCGCTCGCGAAGGCCTGCCACGCCGAGGGCGTGCTGGTCCTGACCTGTGGCACCTACGGCAACGTGCTGCGCTTCCTGCCGCCGCTGGTCATCGGCGAGGATCTGCTGAACGAGGGCCTCGACGTCATCGAGAACGCGTTCGCCCAGATCTGAGTCCTCCGGGTCCTCACGACCCGGAACTCACACACGGTGTGAAGACTCTGTGGGGGGCCGATGGCGGGATACGCTTCCCGCTGTCGGCCCCCTCTTCTCTGGCGTACGGTTTCTGCAGATGAGAGAAACACCCCGGGCGGAGCCTCCCCAGCCCCGTCCACCTCGTGCCATCGCGCACACCACCGGTGCCTCGGGCTCCGGGACTCCTCACCGATCGGATGGCCGCACGCCCCATACCCCCCGGGGCGGGCGGCAGCCCGATCCCCTCGGCCGCCCTGGAACCACCCCCCCTGTTCCAGGGCGGCCGGCTCTCTTCTCGGCGCTCGTCGCCCTCGCCGTCGTGACCTGGCAGGTGCTCGTCCACGGCCCCTTGGCCAGGCTCGACGAGCGGGCGTCCCGCGCGGTGGTGGACACGGTCCCCCGGTGGCTGAGCGAACTCGCCTCCGACCTCGGCAACATGACGGTCGCCCTTCCCGTGCTCGTCTGCGCGATGGCCTACGCCTGGCTGCGCGGCCGGCGCGCCGCCGCCCTCCACGCGGCCCTGGCCATGGCCGCCGTGCCGCTGGTGGTGATCCCGCTCAAGGAGTGGACGGCCCGCCCCGGCCCCCTGGAGCCCTGGGCCCAGGGCTACTACCCGTCGGGCCACACGGCCACCGCGATGGTGGCCTACTTCGGCGCCGCGTTCCTGGTCTCGAACCGGCTGGTCCCCGTCGCCGCCGTGCTGACGGCGGTGACGGGGACCGGTCTGGTCCTGCGGGGCTTCCACTGGCCGCTGGACGTGCTGGCCAGTCTCTGCCTGGGGGTGCTGATCCTGGGGGTCAGCTCCAGTTGTACGCGTCGAAGTTCTTCGAGAAGGCCCACTGGTTGAAGCGGTCCCAGTTGATGGACCAGGTCATGAGGCCGCGGAGGGCGGGCCAGGTGCCGTGGGTCTGGTACGTGCCGCAGTTGGTCTTCTTGGTGAGGCAGTCCAGGGCCTTGTTCACCTCGGCCGGGGCGGTGTGGCCGTTGCCGGCCTGGGTGGAGGCCGGGAGGCCGATCGCGACCTGGTCGGCGCGGAGCGCGGGGAAGAAGCGGTCCGTGTTGCCGGCGACCGGGAAGCCGGTGAGGAGCATGTCGGTCATCGCGATGTGGAAGTCGGCGCCGCCCATGGAGTGGTACTGGTTGTCCAGGCCCATGATGGAGCCCGAGTTGTAGTCCTGGACGTGCAGCAGGGTGAGGTCGTCGCGCAGGGCGTGGATGACCGGCAGGTAGGCGCCGGCGCGCGGGTCCTGGCCGCCCCAGGGGCCGGAGCCGTAGTACTGGTAGCCGAGCTGGACGAAGAACGTCTCCGGGGCCATGGTCAGGACGAAGGTGGCGCCGTACTTGGCCTTGAGGGTCTTGACCGCCTGGATGAGGTTGACGATGACCGGGCTGGTCGGGTTCCGGAAGTCGGTGTCACCGGTCTGCAGCGAGAGCGAGTGGCCCTCGAAGTCGATGTCGAGGCCGTCGAGCCCGTACTCGTCGATGATCTTCGAGACGGAGGAGACGAAGGTGTCGCGGGCGGCGGTGGTGGAGAGCTGGACCTGGCCGTTCTGGCCGCCGATGGAGATGAGGACCTTCTTGCCGGCGGCCTGCTTGGCCTTGATGGCGGCCTTGAACTCGGCGGCCGACTCGACGTTCGGGCATTCGGTGGCGGGGCAGAGGCTGAAGCGGATGTCGCCCGAGGTCACCGAGGTGGGCTCGCCGAAGGCGAGGTTGATGACGTCCCAGGAGTCGGGGACGTCGGCCATCCGGGTGTAGCCGGAGCCGTTGGCGAAGCTGGCGTGGAGGTAGCCGACGAGGGCGTGGGCGGGCAGGGCGCCGCCCCCGCCTCCGCCGCCGGAGGTGGTGGTGGCGGTCACGGCGGCGGACTTCGGGGACTCGCCCGCGCTGTTCACCGCGGAGACCTGGAAGGTGTACGGCGTGGAGGCGGTGAGACCGGTCGCGGTGGCCGAGGTGCCGGTGACCGTCTGGATCTTGGTGGCGCCCTGGTAGACGTTGTACGAGGTGGCGCCGGAGACCGCGGCCCAGGTGAGCGGCACGGTGGTGGAGGTCGGGGAGCCGGCCGCGAGACCGGTGGGGGCGGTGGGCAGCGTGACCGGGTCGCCGCCGGGGCCGTAGAGGGAGAGGTCGTCGGCCTGGTAGGCGGGGGTGCCGTACCAGCCGTGGGTGTAGATCGTCACCGAGGTGGTGGAGGCGCCGGTGGTGAAGGTGGTCGACAGGCGCTGCCAGTCGGGCGCGGAGCCGGTCCAGGTGGAGACGTCGGTGGTGCCGGTGCCGGTGGCGCCGAGGTACACGTAGCTGCCGCGGACCCAGCCCTGCAGTGTGTAGGTGGAGCCGGGCTTCACGGTGACGGTCTGGGAGCAGCGGGCGTTGTCGCTGCCGGCCGGGGTGGCCTGGAGCGCCTTGGTGCCGCCGTGGACGGGGGAGCTGACGACGGCTCCGCTGCCGGCCGTGCAGGTCCAGCCGTCGAGGCCGGCCTCGAAGCCGCCGTTGCGGGCGAGTTCGGCGTCGGCGGCCCCGGCCTGGGGAGTCAGGGCCAGGAGTCCGCCGGCGGCGAGGGCGCCCGCCAACAGCAGGGTGAGGGGTCTGGTGCGGTCCACAACTGCCTCCGGGGGTGGGGGAATCGAGGTGGGAGCGCGCCACAGCATGGTCCAGACCAATCAAGTGGTCAAGACCTCTGTTCGTTCCTGGCGGTCGGTCAGCCCCCGCCGCCCCCGCCCGGCCCCGCGGCCAGCAGGCCCGCGGCCTCGTGCATCGCCAGCTCCAGGAGGGAGGCGTCGTTGAGCGTGCCCGTCCCGTCCGGGGCCACCAGCCAGCGCACCCCGCCGGTCACCCGCCCGGGATACGGCACCACGATCCAGGTGCCGGCGCCCGCGCCGCGCACCCCGGTGCCGAGCCAGCGGGTGACGGTGCCGGGCGGGACGAAGAAGCCGATGCGCGCCTCGCCGAAGTCGGCGAGGACCGGTCCCGGCCGGTCCACCAGCCGGTTCAGCACGTCGAGCGTCGCGCCGCCGAGCTCGCCCGGGAGGATCAGCACGTCCCACCGCCGGCCGGCGGGCAGCAGCGCCACCCCGTGCGGGTTGCGCTCCCACTCCCACCGGCAGGCGTCGGGATCGGGGGCGACCGAGGCCAGCCACTCCACCGCGCTCTTGGTCCCGGAAGCCCCCGTACCAGTCATCGCAACGTCTCCTCTCCGTGTGGACACGGTGTCCACACGGAGAGAGCGGGGGCGGCGGCCGCTCTTACGCGACTTCGCCTACCCATCGGTTGTGATGTGAGTCACAGCAGGTGGGCAGCGTCGGGGCCCGTCCCGGGATCAGCTGTCGAAGCCGAGACCGAACCGGTCCATCGTCTTCAGCCAGAGGTTGCGCCGGCCGCCGTTGTCGTCGGCGCGGGCGAGGGCCCACTTGGTGATGCCGATGCCGGCCCAGGCGATCGGCTCGGGCGGGAAGGGCATCGGCTTGGAGCGGACCATGTCCAGCTCGGTGCGCTCGGTGCGCTCCCCCGCGAGCAGGTCGAGCATCACGTCCCCGCCGAAGCGGGTCGCGCCGACACCGAGGCCGGTGAAGCCCGCCGCGTACGCCACCCTGCCCCGGTGCGCCGTGCCGAAGAAGGCCGAGAAGCGCGAGCAGGTGTCGATCGCACCGCCCCAGGCGTGGCTGAAGCGCACCCCCTCCAGCTGCGGGAAGCAGCGGAAGAAATGCTCGGCGAGCTTGAGGTAGGTCTCCGGACGGTGGTCCATGTCGGCGTTCAGCTTGCCGCCGAAGGGATAGATCGCGTCGTAGCCGCCCCAGAGGATGCGGTGGTCGGCGGTGATCCGGAAGTAGTGGAACTGGTTGGCGGAGTCGCCCAGGCCCTGCCGGTTCTTCCAGCCCACGGAGGCGAGCTGCTCGGGGGTGAGCGGCTCGGTCATCAGGGCGTAGTCGTAGACCGGGACCGTGTACGGCCGGACGCGCTTGACCAGCGACGGGAAGACGTTGGTGCCGAGCGCGACCTTCTCCGCGACGATCCGGCCGTACGGGGTGCGCACGCCCATGCCGGCGCCGACGGAGACCAGTTCGAGGCCGGGGGTGTTCTCGAAGATCCGGACGCCCAGGTCGAGGCAGGCCCGCTTCAGGCCCCAGGCCAGCTTGGCCGGGTTGAGCATGGCGACGCCGCGACGGTCCCAGAGGCCGCCGAGGAAGGTCGGCGAGTCGACCTCGGCCCGGACGGCGTCCCGGTCGAGGAGTTCCAGGCCGTCCGCGAGACCGAGCCGGTCGATCTCCTCGTACATCTCGGTCAGTTCCTCGACCTGGTACGGCTCGGTGGCCACGTCGATCTCACCGGTGCGCTCGAAGTCGCAGTCCAGGGAGTAGCGGGCGACCGCCTCCTCGATGCCGTCGAGGTTCTGCTCGCCGAGCCGTTCCAGCCGCGCCAGCTCCTGCGGCCAGCGGGCGAGCCCGTTGCCGAAGCCGTGGGTCAGGGAGGCGGCGCAGAAGCCTCCGTTGCGGCCCGAGGCGGCCCAGCCCACCTCGCGCCCCTCGATCAGGACGACGTCCCGGGCGGGGTCGCGCTCCTTGGCGAGGAGCGCGGTCCACAGTCCGCTGTAGCCGCCGCCGACGACGAGGAGATCGCACTTCTCGGTGCCGGTGAGGGCGGGCAGGGCGCCGGGCTTGCCGGGGTCTTCCAGCCAGAAGGGGACGGGCTGGGCGTCGGAGAGAGATGTGGCAGCGAGACGCATGGCGACTGGGGCCATGGTTTCCAACTCCTTCGGTGCCTGACCGGGGCCCGGTCAGGCTGTTGCTGTCTTCTTGCGCCGGTTCGCGACGATCTGTCCGGCCATGACCATCAGTACCGCGAGGACGAACATCGCGGTGCCGATGACGTTGATCTGAACGGGGGTTCCGCGCTGCGCCGAGCCCCACACGAACATGGGGAAGGTGACGGTGTCGGGACCCGCGTTGAAGTTGGTGATGATGAAGTCGTCGAACGAGAGCGCGAAGGCGAGCAGCGCGCCGGCCGCGATGCCGGGCGCGGCGATGGGCAGGGTCACCCGCAGGAAGGTCTGCGCGGGGCCCGCGTAGAGGTCGCGCGCGGCCTCCTCCAGGCGGGGGTCCATGGACATGACCCGGGCCTTGACCGCCGTGACGACGAACGACAGGCAGAACATGATGTGGGCGATGAGGACCGTCCAGAAGCCCAGCTCGATCCCCATGTTGAGGAAGAGGGTGAGCAGCGAGGCGGCCATGACGACCTCGGGCATCGCCATCGGCAGGAAGATCAGCGAATTGATCGCGCCGCGCGCCCGGAAGCGGTAGCGGACCAGCGCGAAGGCGATCATCGTGCCGAGGGCGACGGCGCCCAGCGTCGCCCAGGCGGCGATCTGGAGCGACAGCGACAGCGACTGGCACATGTCGGCGACGCCGCAGGGGTCCTTCCAGGCGTCCAGGGAGAAGCGCTGCCAGGAGTAGTTGAAGCGCCCGTTCGGCTTGTTGAACGAGAACACCATGACGACGACGTTCGGCAGGATCATGTACGCGAGCGTCAGCAGGCCCGCGATGACGACCAGGTTGCGACGGATCCAGCGCATCAGACCAGGTCCTCCGTTCCCGCTCGGCGGATGTAGACGGTGACCATGAGGAGCACGATCGCCATGAGGATGAAGGAGAGCGCGGCGGCCGTCGGATAGTCGAGCACCCGCAGGAACTGCGACTGGATGACGTTGCCGACCATCTTGGTGTCGGTCGAGCCGAGCAGTTCGGCGTTGACGTAGTCGCCGCTCGCCGGGATGAAGGTGAGCAGGGTGCCGGAGACGACGCCGGGCATCGACAGCGGGAAGGTGACCTTGCGGAAGGTGGTCGCCGGTGAGGCGTACAGGTCCTGCGCGGCCTCGTGCAGCCGTCCGTCGATCCGCTCCAGGGAGGTGTAGAGGGGCAGGATCATGAAGGGCAGGAAGTTGTACGTCAGACCGCAGACGACGGCCATCGGGGTGGCGAGCACGCGGTCGCCCTCGGTCCAGCCGAGCCAGCTCGTCACGTCGAGGACGTGCAGGGTGTTCAGTGCGTCGACCACGAGGCTGTCGTCGGCCAGGATCGTCTTCCAGGCCAGCGTCCGGATGAGGAAGCTGGTGAAGAAGGGCGCGATGACCAGGACGAGGAGCAGGTTGCGCCAGCGGCCGGCCTTGAAGGCGATGAGGTACGCGAGCGGGTAGCCGAGGAGCAGGCAGAGCACGGTCGCGGTCCCGGCGTACAGCAGGGAGCGGACGAACTGCGGCCAGTACTCCTGGAAGGCGTCCCAGTAGGTGGCGAAGTGCCAGGTGACCTTGAAGCCCTCCTCCAGGTTGCCGGTCTGGACGGAGGTCGACGCCTGGTAGATCAGCGGCAGCGCGAAGAAGACGAGCAGCCAGACGATGCCGGGCAGCAGCAGCCAGTAGGGGACGAGCCGCTTGCGGGCGGACGGCTTGCGCAGCACCGGTTCCTCGGTGGGCGGCGCGTCCTTCACGAGGGTCGCGGTCATGCGGCGTCCTCCACCGTCTCCACGCCCGCGTCGATGTCCTGGGCCGCGTCGAGGCCGAAGGTGTGCGCCGGGTTCCAGTGCAGGACGACCTCGGCACCGGGGCGGAGTCCCGCGCGGCGGTCGACGTTCTGCTCGTAGACCTGGAGCTCCGCGCCCGCCGGCGAGTTCACCACGTACTGGGTGGAGACGCCGATGAAGGAGGAGTCGGCTATCCGTCCGGTCACCCGGTTGCGGCCGTCGGCGATCGAGTCCGCGTCGTCGGCGGGCACGAGCGAGATCTTCTCGGGGCGGACGCCCACGAGCACCTTGCCGCCCTGGCGGACGGCGGAGGTACAGCGGTCGCCGGGGATCCGGAGCCTGCCGCCGCCGGCCGTGACGAGCACCTCGGAGCCGGTCTCCAGGACCTCGGCCTCGATCAGGTTGGAGGTGCCGAGGAAGTTGGCGACGAAGGTGGTCCGGGGGTTCTCGTACAGGTCGGCGGGGGCGCCGAGCTGCTCCACCCGGCCGCCGTTCATCACCGCGACCTGGTCGGCCATCGTCATGGCCTCCTCCTGGTCGTGGGTGACGTGCACGAAGGTGATGCCGACCTCGGTCTGGATCCGCTTGAGCTCCAGCTGCATCTGACGGCGCAGCTTGAGGTCGAGGGCGCCGAGCGGCTCGTCGAGGAGGAGAACCTGCGGGTGGTTGATGAGCGCGCGGGCCACGGCGACGCGCTGCTGCTGGCCGCCGGAGAGCTGGTGGGGCTTGTGGTGGGCCTTGTCGCCGAGCTGGACGAGTTCCAGCATGTCGTCGACCTGCTTCTTCACCGACTTGATGCCGCGGCGGCGCAGGCCGAAGGCGATGTTCTCGGTGATGTCCATGTGCGGGAAGAGCGCGTAGGACTGGAAGACGGTGTTGACCGGCCGCTTGTACGGCGGGAGGTCGGTGACGTCGGTGTCGCCGAGGAAGACGGTGCCGGTGCTCGGGTCCTCCAGGCCGGCGATCATCCGCAGCGTGGTGGTCTTGCCGCAGCCGGAGGCGCCGAGGAGGGCGAAGAAGGAGCCCTGCGGGACGGTCAGGTCCAGCGGGTGGACGGCGGTGAACGAGCCGTACGACTTGCTGATCCCGGTGAGACGGACGTCGCCGCCGCCAGTGGTCTTTCCGGTGTGCGCAGTCTGGTCAGTCATGGGGTGTGGTCCCGGGGAGTGAGAGGGGGTGGACGACGTCGGGCTCAGGCGCCGATGAGCTTGGCGAACTTCTCCTCGTACGCCGTCTCCTCCGCGCTGGTGAGGGAGCGGAAGGCGTGCGACTTCTTGGCCATCGCCTTGTCCGGGAGGATCAGCGTGTTGTTCGCGAGCTCGGGGTCGATCTTGGCGAGCTCGTCCTTCACCCCGTCGACGGGGCAGACGTAGTTGATGTACGCGGCCAGCTGGGCGGCGACCGGAAGCTCGTAGTAGTGGTCGATGAGCTTCTCGGCGTTCGTCTTGTGCCGGGACTGCGCGGGGACGAGCAGGTTGTCGCTGGAGGTGATGTATCCGGCGGCCGGTATCGCGTAGCGGATGTCGGGGTTGTCCGCCTGGAGCTGGATGACGTCGCCGGCCCAGGCGAGGCAGGCCGCCAGGTCGCCCTTGTCCAGGTCGGAGGTGTAGTCGTTGCCCGTGAAGCGGCGGATCTGGTTCTTGTCGACGCCCTTCTGGAGGCGTCCGATCGCGGCGTCGTAGTCGGCGTCCGTGAAGTGGCCCGGGTCCTTGCCGAGGTCGAGCAGGGTCATGCCGACGGAGTCGCGCATCTCGGTGAGGAAGCCGACGCGGCCCTTGAGGGTGGGGTCGTCCAGGAGCTGGCTGACCGAGTCGACCTTCTTCCCGCCGGTCGCCTTCACGTTGTAGGCGATGACGGTGGATATGCCGGTCCACGGGTAGGAGTAGGCGCGGCCCGGGTCCCAGTCGGGGGTGCGGAACTGGGCGGACAGGTTCGCGAACGCGTGGGGCAGGTTCGAGGCGTCGAGTTTCTGCGCCCAGCCGAGCCGGATGATCCGGGCGGCGAGCCAGTCGGTGACACAGATCAGGTCGCGGCCGGTGTCCTGGCCGGCCGCGAGCTGCGGCTTGATCTTGCCGAAGAACTCGACGTTGTCGTTGATGTCCTCGGTGTACTTGACCTTGATCCCGGTGCGGCGGGTGAACGCCTCCAGGGTGGGGCGGGACTTCTCGTCCTCGCTGACGTCCATGTACTCGGTCCAGTTGGAGAAGGCCACGGTCTTCTCCTTCGCCGAGACGTCCGTCGAGGCGGGACCCTGGCCCTCCCGCTTGGCCGGCGGGATGCCGCAGGCGCTCAGCCCGGCGAGGCCGCCGAGGGTGAGCGCGCCGACGCCGCCCGCCCGCAGCATCGAACGGCGGCTGAGCGCGCCCCGGCCGCTCGTCAGACTGCGCCGTATCGCCGCCCGCTGCGCGGGGGACAGGCTGTCGGGCTCGTACTGCTCCATGCGCTGTGCCCTTTCGGGATGGTGTGAGCCGCTGGTCGGGCGGCAGGCTGCTATCGGTCCCCGAAGATCGTGCGGTGCCAGTCCTTGGCCGCCACCGCGGTGTTGTCGAACATCACGTGCTTGACCTGCGTGTACTCCTCGAAGGAGTACACCGACATGTCCTTTCCGTAGCCGGACGCCTTGGTGCCGCCGTGGGGCATCTCGCTGATGATCGGGATGTGGTCGTTGACCCAGACGCAGCCGGCCTTGATCTCCCGCGTGGCGCGGTTGGCCCGGTAGACGTCGCGGCTCCAGGCGGACGCCGCGAGGCCGTACGGGGTGTCGTTGGCGAGCCGGATGCCCTCGTCGTCGCCGTCGAAGGGCAGCGCGACCAGGACCGGCCCGAAGATCTCCGACTGCACGACCTCGCTGTCCTGCGCGGCCCCGGTGATCAGGGTCGGTCGATAGTACGCACCGTCCTTCAGGTCCCCGCCGGGCGCTTCGCCGCCGGTGACGACGGTGGCGTAGCCGCGGGCGCGCTCGACGAAGGCGGCGACGCTGTCGCGGTGGCGGTGGCTGACGAGCGGGCCGAGGTCGGTGGTCGGCTCGAAGGGGTCGCCGACGCGGACGGTCTCCATCAGTTCGGCGACACGGGCGACGAAGGCGTCGAAGAGCGGGCGCTGGACGTACGCGCGGGTGGCGGCGGTGCAGTCCTGGCCGCTGTTGATGAGGGAGGCGGCGACGGCGCCGTGGGCGGCGGCCTCCAGGTCGGCGTCGTCGAAGACGAGGAAGGGTGCCTTGCCGCCCAGTTCGAGGTGGAGGCGCTTCACGGTGGCGGTGGCGACCTCGGCGACCCGCTTGCCGACCGGGGTGGAGCCGGTGAAGGAGGTCATGACCACGTCGGGGTGGCCGACGAGGTGCTCGCCGACGACCCGCCCGGAGCCGCTGACGACGTTGATCACACCGTCGGGGATGCCGGCCTCCTTCGCGGCCTGCGCGAACATCAGCGAGGTCAGCGGGGTGAGCTCGGCCGGCTTGAGGACGATCGTGTTGCCGGCGGCGATCGCCGGGAGGATCTTCCAGGCGGCCATCTGGAGCGGGTAGTTCCAGGGGGCGATGGAGCCGATGACGCCGATCGGCTCGCGCCGGACGTAGGAGGTGTGGTCGCCGCTGTACTCGGCGGCCGACTGGCCCTGGAGGTGACGGGCGGCGCCGGCGAAGAAGGCCGTGTTGTCGACCGTGCCGGGCACGTCGAACTCGGTGGTGAGCCGGAGCGGCTTGCCGCACTGGAGCGACTCGACCCGCGCGAGGTCGTCGGCCCACTCGGCGAGGACGCCGGCGAGGCGGTGCAGCGCGTCGGATCGCTCGCCCGGGGTCGCGCCCGACCAGCCCGGGAAGGCGGCCTTGGCGGCGGCGACGGCCTCGTCCACGTCGGCGGTGGAGGCGAGCGCGTAGGTGTAGACGCTCTCCCCCGTCGCCGGGTCGATCACGCTGTGTTCCCGGCCGGAGGTCCCGGCCCGGAGCCGCCCGCCGATGTACTGTGCGCCGTCCGCGAAGCGGTCCGTCACCTGGAAGCGGTTGCCCATGACGCTCTCCGTTGTCCCAGCTCGATTTGAGTGCCGATCCTGACATGGTGAAAGTGCCCCAACAAGTGATTCCGTTGTTGCCTTTTGGTTACGCGACGGAATCGGTCGACCATGTGTCGAGGCGGCCGGAAAATCTCCGTACGGAGTGTCCGTGGCGGCTGCCACACTCCCATGCATGAAGAAGATCGACGAGCTGACACAGCAGGTCAACAGGGGTGACCGCGTGAAGTGGCTGCTCTTCTGGGGTCACCGTCCGCGTCCGGACGGTCGCCTTTCCGCGAGCTGTCTCAGCCAGTGGTGGCCCTCGCCCTTCACGGTCGACGGCGTGGCGTACGCGACGGCGGAGCACTGGATGATGGCGGCCAAGGCCCGGCTCTTCGGGGACGCCGAGGCCGAGCGGGCCGCGCTGACCGCCGCCACCCCCGCCCAGGCGAAGGCGGCCGGCCGCCTCGTGCGGGGGTTCGACGACGCGGTCTGGGAGCGGGAGCGCTTCGGCGTCGTCGTCGAGGGCAGCGTCCACAAGTTCGCCTCGGACCCGGCGCTGGCCGGGTTCCTGCTGGGCACCGGCCACCGCGTCCTGGTGGAGGCCAGCCCGATGGACCGCGTCTGGGGCATCGGGCTGGCCGCCGACGACCCCCGCGCCCAGGACCCGGCCCGCTGGCGCGGCCTCAACCTCCTGGGCTTCGCCCTGATGGAGGCCCGGGAGCGGCTGGCGGCCGGTTAGCCGCCGCCCGACGCGCGGGTCGCCCCGCCCCGGGCACACGACGGGCCCCGCACCTCCATGAGGTGCGGGGCCCGGGTCGCGCGGGGCGTCAGCGGGTGGTCTCGAGCACCAGGCTCGACGCGAACGGGTCCTCGTCGGTGCCGGAGTCCTCGAAGGTCGAGGAGTCCTGGGCGATGGCCCAGATGATGAAGCCGAGGAAGACGGCGCTCACCAGGACACCGACGGAGCCGAGGACGATGCCCGCGATGGCCATGCCCCGGTTCGTCGCCTCGCCCCGGTTCGCCTTCTTCAGGCCGATGACGCCGAAGATCAGCGCGAGGACGCCGAGGACGACGCCCAGGCCGTACATGCAGAACCCGGCCACCGCGATGATGCCGAGCACCATCGCGGTCGTCCCCATCCCGTTGGACGGGGACTGCTGCCAGCCCGGCTGGCCGGCGTAGCCCGAGCCGTAGCCCGGGTAGCCGTAGCCCGACGCGGCCGGCGCGGCCGGCTGCGGAGCCGGGGCGGCCGGATAGCCGTAGGCCCCCGGCGTCGCCGGCGGGTAGCCGTAGGCGTCGGGCGTCGCCGCCGGGCCGCCCGGGGCCACCGGCGGCGGCGGGACGTCGCCGGGCGCCGCCGGCATCGACGTCACCGTCATCTGGTCGTGCACGGGCGGTGGCGTCGGTGACGGCGCCTTGCTCAGTTCCACCCCGTCGCGGTTCGGCGGAGCCCACGGGTCCGCCGGGTCGTACCCGCCCTGCGGCTGGTCTCGGTTGTCAGACATGGGCCTCCCCCATCGTGGTCACGCCATGCTACGACCTCACCCCTGCGGGGGACCCGACCGGCCTACGATGATCGGATGACCGATCTCCACCCCTTCATCGCCGGCCTCCCCAAGGCCGAGCTGCACGTCCACCACGTCGGCTCCGCCTCGCCGCGGATCGTCTCCGAGCTGGCCGCCCGGCACCCCGACTCCAAGGTCCCCACGGACCCGGAGGCGCTGGCCGACTACTTCACCTTCACCGACTTCGCCCACTTCATCGACGTCTACCTCTCCGTCGTCGACCTGGTCCGCACCCCCGAGGACGTCCGGCTGCTGACCTTCGAGGTCGCCCGGGACATGGCCCGGCAGAACATCCGGTACGCCGAGCTGACCATCACTCCGTACTCCTCCACCCGTCGCGGCATCGACGAGCGCGCCTTCATGGCCGCCATCGAGGACGCCCGCAAGGCGGCCGAGGCCGAGTTCGGCACCATCCTGCGCTGGTGCTTCGACATCCCCGGCGAGGCCGGCCTCGCCTCCGCCGAGGAGACCGCCCGCCTCGCCACCACCGACGGCATCCGCCCGGAGGGCCTGGTCTCCTTCGGCCTCGGCGGCCCGGAGATCGGCGTGCCGCGCCCGCAGTTCAAGCCGTACTTCGACCGCGCGCGGGCGGCCGGCCTGCATTCCGTCCCGCACGCGGGCGAGACGACCGGCCCGCAGACCGTGTGGGACGCCCTCGAGGACCTGGGCGCCGAGCGGATCGGTCACGGCACCAGCTCGGTCCAGGACCCGGCGCTCCTCGCCCACCTCGCGGAGCACCGCATCGCCCTGGAGGTCTGCCCGACCTCCAACATCGCCACCCGGGCCGTCGCCACCCTGGACGAGCACCCGATCCGGCAGATGGTGGACGCCGGCGTCCTCGTCACGGTCAACAGCGACGACCCGCCGATGTTCGGCACGGACCTCAACAACGAGTACGCCGTCGCCGCCCGGCTCCTCGGCCTCGACGAGCGCGGGGTCGCCGGCCTCGCCAAGAACGCGGTGGAGGCGTCCTTCCTCGACCCGGCCGGCAAGGCGCTGATCGCCGCCGAGATCGACACGTACACGAACGACTGGCTCGCGCGCTGACGCCGACGAGAATGGGGCCATGCGCTCCGTCACTGTCGTAGGCCATCGCGGCGACCCGTACCGCGTCCGTGAGAACACGCTCCCCTCGATCGTGTCGGCGATCGAGCGGGGGGCGGACGCCGTCGAGATCGACGTCCGGCTGACCCGGGACGACGTGCCGGTCCTCCTGCACGACGACACCCTGAAGCGGCTGTGGGGCCACGACCGGCCCCTCTCCGGACTCACCCACGCGCAACTGCGCGAACTCACCGGCGGCGGCGTGCCGACCCTCCGCGAGGCGCTGCTGGCCGCCGGCGACCACCGCCTGATGCTGGATCTGCCCGGCGGGGACGAGGCGTCGGTCCGCCGGATCGTCGGCACCGTCCGCGAATGCGGCGCCGCCGGACGGGTGTACTACTGCGCCGGGGCCGTCGCGATGCTCCAGGTGCGGGCCGCCGACCCGGCCGCCGAGATCGCCCTGACCTGGACCACGCTCGCCCCGCCCCGGCCCGTCCTGCTCGACGCGGTCCGGCCGAGGTGGCTCAACTACCGTTTCGGGCTGGTCGGTCGGGAGCTGAGCGAGCGGGTGCACCGGGACGGCCTGCTGCTCTCCGCCTGGACCGCGGACACCCCGCGCACCATGCGTAAGCTGATCTTGAACGGGGCCGACTCCATCACCACCAACCGCGTCGACGCCCTCTCCGCCGTCCTGCGAAAGGCCCAGGCATGACCGACCGGATCCGGACCGACATCGCCCACAACGCCCGGGTGTGGAACTACTGGCTGGGCGGCAAGGACAACTACCCGGTGGACCGCGCCGTCGGCGAACGGGTCACCGGCTTCTACCCCGCCATCGGCGAAGTCGCCCGCGCCGACCGCGCGTTCCTCGGCCGGGCCGTGACCCACCTGGCCGGTGAGGCGGGGGTGCGCCAGTTCCTCGACATCGGCACGGGCCTGCCGACCGCCGACAACACCCACGAGGTGGCCCAGCGAGCGGCACCCGACGCCCGTGTCGTCTACGTCGACAACGACCCCATCGTCCTCACCCACGCCCGCGCGCTCCTGACGAGCGCGCCCGGCGGCGTCACCGAGTACGTCGACGCGGACGCGCGGGACCCGGAGAAGATCCTCACCGTGGCCGCCGCCACGCTCGACCTGACCCGTCCGGTCGCGGTGCTGATGCTCGGCATCCTCAACTTCGTCCTGGACACCGACGAGGCCCGGTCGATCGTGCGGACGCTGATGGCGGCGGTCCCCTCCGGCAGCCATCTGGTGCTGACCCACCCCACCCTGGAACCGGAGCTCGGCGGCGAAGCCAACGAGGCGGCGATGGCCTTCTGGAACGAGCACGCGACCCCGCCGATCACCGCCCGCACCCGCGCCGAGTTCGCCTCCTTCCTGGACGGCCTCGACGTGCTGGAGCCGGGGATCGTGTCGTGCTCCCGCTGGCGCGCCGAAAAGGCCCCCGTGGTGGCCCAGTTCGGTGCCGTGGCACGCAAGCCGTAATGGGCATACGGGGGAACGCCCGCGGCGCCTGGGAGCGGACGCGGAGCTGGGGGACGGCGAATCCGTGGGCGGTGGACATCGGCATCGCCCTGCTCGTCCAGGCGGCGATGACGATGCCGTTCGTGGTGCCGCGCGGGCCCGAACTGGAACCGGCGACCTGGCCGGCGTACGGGCTGACGACACTCACCGTGCTGCCGCTGGTCTGGCGGCGCCGCGCGCCGCTCGCCGTGCTGCTGGCGATCCTGGCGGCGAGCACGCTGTACAAGCTGGCCCTGGAGGGACCGGGGCAGCCGCTGCCGTACACCGGGCTCGTCAGCGTCTACACGATCGCCGCGCTGGCGCCGGCCTGGCACCGGCTGTTCACGGCCGGGCTCCTGCTGGTCGCGGTGCCGGCCTCGGTCTGGCTCAACACCCAGTCGGCGCGCGAACTGACCTTCTCCCTCTTCGTGTTCGGCGCGGCCTACGTCTTCGGCCGGCTCCAGGACGCCCGGCAGCGGGCGCACCGGATCGAGGCCGAGCAGGCCGCCGCGCGGGAACGGGCCCGGATCGCGCGGGAGATGCACGACATCCTGTCGCACGCGGTGAGCCTGATGATCGTGCAGGCCGAGGCCGGCCCGGTGGCCGTGCGGGCGGCGCCCGCGCGCGCCGAGGCGGCGTTCGAGGCGATCTCGGAGACCGGCCGCGAGGCCATGGCCCAACTGCGGCACATGCTGGGCCTGTTGCGCGAGGGCGGTGAGGGGACGGCGTCCCGGGAGCCGCAGCCGGACCTCGGCGGCATCCCCGATTTGGTGGAGCGGGTGCGGGCCAGCGGCCTGGCGGTCTCCTACGAGACGGAGGGCGGCGTGCGGGCGGTGCCGGCGGCGACCGGCGCGAGCGCGTACCGGATCGTGCAGGAGGCGCTGACCAACGTCGTCAAGCACGCCCACGCCCGCACCGCCGAGGTCCGGCTGGTCCACCGCGAGGACGTGCTGGCCGTCACCGTGACGGACGACGGGCGCGGCCCCCGGCCCGGGTCGGGCGGCCACGGTCTCGTCGGCATCCGGGAACGGGCCGCCGCGCACGGCGGGACGGCGGCCCTGGGCCCCGGCCCGGGCGGCCGCGGCTTCGAGGTGCGGGTCCGGCTGCCCGTGCCGTCCCCGCCGGGACCGGCGGGGACGGGGAAGAGGACGACGACCGCGGAGACGACGACGGAGGCGGGACGATGACGATCCGGGTGGTGGTCGCCGACGACCAGGAACTGGTCCGCAGCGGCTTCGCGATGATCCTGGACGCGCAGCCGGACATCGAGGTCGTCGCGGAGGCCGGCGACGGTGCCGAGGCCGTCGAGGCGGTCCGCCGGCTCGCCCCCGACGTGGCGCTGCTGGACATCCGGATGCCCCGGACGGACGGCATCGAGGCGTGCCGGACGATCAGCGCCGAGTCCGCCTGCCGGACGGTGATCCTGACCACCTTCGACACCGACGCGTACGTGTACGAGGCACTGCACGCGGGCGCGAGCGGCTTCCTGCTGAAGGACGTGCGCCGGGACGACCTGGTGCACGCGGTACGGGTGGTGGCGGCCGGCGACTCGCTGCTCGCGCCGTCCGTGGCGCGGCGGCTGGTGGAGCAGTACACGGCGGGCGGCCCGCGCCCGGCGGACCGGGCCCCCGATCCCCGTCTCGACGTGCTGACCGGCCGCGAGCGGGAGACGCTGCTGCTGCTCGCGCGCGGCCTGTCGAACGCGGAGATCGCGGCCGAACTGGTGGTGAGCGACCACACGGTGAAGACGCACGTGGGCAACGTCCTCGCCAAGCTGGGGCTGCGCGACCGGATCCAGGCGGTCATCTGCGCGTACGAGACGGGGCTCGTGGCGGCGGGCTCTCCCCCGCCCGGGGGAGGCGGATAGCACGGGCCTCCCCCGCGTCGGCGAGGCGGCGGCCGCCGGAAGACCGCCGGTGCGGGCGATCCGCGGAAAGCCGCCGGTCAGCAGGATGGAGCCATCGAGAACGACGGCTCACACCCACGGAGTTGACCATGAGGAAGTCCACCCGCACGCTGCTCGCCGCCGCCCTGGTCCTGGGCGTCGCCACCGCACCGGCGCTCACCCCGGCCTTCGCCGCCGCGCCCCCGGTCGCGGTGTCCGCCGCGGCCGCCCCGTCGAGCCCGGACCTGAGCGCGGTGATCGCCGGCCTGCCCCGCGCCGACGCGACGGCGGCGCTGGTCCGGGTCGGCGGCACCGAGGGCTCCTGGCGGGGCAGCGCGGGCGTCCACGACCTGGAGACGAACGCGCCGGCCGATCCGGCGGCCCGCTTCCGGGCCGGTTCGGTGACGAAGGTGTTCACGGCGGCGACCGTCCTGCAGCTGGTCGCCGAGGGCCGGATCGACCTGGACCGCACGGCCCGCTCGTACCTCCCGGACCTGATCCCGGGCCGGTACGGCAGGGTGACGGTCCGCCAGCTCCTGAACCACACCCACGGCATCCCGGCCGCCGAGTTCCCCGGCGAGACGGTGGAGGAGTGGTACGCGCGCCGGTTCGACGTCCACACCCCGCGGGAGCTGGTCCGTTCGGCGACGGCGCAGCCGCGCGAGTTCCGCCCCGGCACCCGGCAGCACTATCTCAACATCGGCTACACGATCGCCGGCCTGATCGTGGAGCGCGTCACCGGCGGCTCGTTCGCGCACCAGGTGGAGCGCCGGATCCTGCGGCCGCTCGGCCTGCGGGACACGTACTTCCCGGGCGAGGCACCGGAGATCACCGGTCCGTACAACCACGGCTACCAGACGATGCGGCTCGACGACGGCACGACCGGGCTGCGCGACGTGTCCGTGTGGGGGGCGACGGACGGCTGGGCGGCCGGCGACCTCGTCTCCACCACGGCGGACCTGGAGCGGTTCACCCGGGCCCTGTTCGCGGGCCGGGTGGTCCGCGGTCCGCTCCTGGAGGAGATGTTCACCCTGCCGAAGGTGACGGACCTGGCGTCGGGCGACCCGGCGGCGTACTCCGTCGGCCTGTCGATGAAGCGGCTCGGCGGCCGCGAGGTGTGGGGCAAGACCGGCGGCCGCTGGGGGTACACCACCGCCATCGCCTCGACCCGCGACGGCTCCCGCACCCTCGTGTACAGCGTCAACGCCACCGACGCCAAGGGCCAGGACATGAACCGCACGGCCCTCGGCCTGATGGTCGCCGCCTACGGCCTGCCCGGCTGAACCGCCGCGGGAAGGGCGGCGGCCGGGGCCGTCTCCGCCTCCAGCCGCTTGATGAGGCGGCGGACGTGGAGCAGCGGCAGGATGCCGATGACGCCGAACGACATGTCGATGACCGACCACCAGAAGGGGATGCCCCGGACGGGCCCGCAGACCAGGGCGAGCGGGATGATGCCGGCGCAGGCGATCATGCCGAACTCGACGACCCAGACGTTGCGGACCGGGTCGCGGTAGGGGCCGTGGAAGGCGACGGCGATGACGAGGTGCGCGAAGGCCAGCCAGTCGGTGCCGTAGAGCAGGTACGGAGCCTCCCGGTCGGCCGTCGCGACCCCCTCCCGGACGCGGTGGATCCACTCGGCGAGTCCGGGGAACAGGTCGCCCACGGGCGCGGCCCAGCCGGTCAGCGCGGAGTCGAGCAGCCGGAGTTCGGTGACGAGCGGGAAGGCCGTGGCCCCGCTGAGGACCAGGCAGACGACGAAGACGATCAACCAGACGCGGATGCGCGTGAGAAGGGCCCCCGGCCCGTTCGTGTCGCTCATGGGGCCAGCGTACGCCCTTCTTGAACACGTTCAGAAACGGGGGTGCGCCGTCGCTCGGCGGCCTTCTCCCCCACGGGGCGCACCCGTTCGGGCCCGGGGGCTCACAGCCCGACGATCGCGTTCCACCTCTTGGCGAACTCCTGGCGCTCGCCGGCGGCGATGTCCCGGGCGATGGCGAGCCGGCCGCGCATGGCCGCGTCGGGGAAGATCAGCGGGTCCTCGGCGAGGGCCGCCAGGTCCTCGTCCCCGGAGTCGGCGAAAACGGCCTGGGCGGCCGGCACCGGACAGACGTAGTTCACCCAGGCGGCCAGTCCGGCGGCCACCTCGGGCTCGTAGTAGTAGTCGACCAGCTTCTCGGCATTGCCCTTGTGCTGCGCGAGGTTGGGGATCATGAGGGACTCGGCCCACAGCTCGGCTCCCTCCTCGGGCACGACGAACTCGATGTCCGGGTTGTCGGCCTGGAGCTGGATGACGTCGCCCGAGTACGCCTGGCAGGCCAGCACGTCGCCGGTGGACAGGTCCTTGATGTAGTCGTTGCCGGTGAAGCGGCGGATGTGCTTCCTGCGGACGAGCCCCTCGATCCGCTCGCACAGGGCGTGGAAGTCATCACCGGTCCAGCGGGTCACGTCGACGCCCTCGCCCATCATGAGCAGGGCGAAGGACTCGTCGAGTCCGGACAGCAGGGTGACCTTGCCGCGCAGGTCGTCGGCCCACAGCTCGCGCGTGGAGCGCAGCTCGCGCCCGAGCTTCCTGCGGTTGTACGCGATGCCGGTGATCCCGGACTGCCAGGGGACGCTGTGCAGCCGGCCCGGGTCGAACGCGGGCGAGCGCAGCTGCGGCGCCAGGTTGCGGGCGACGTTCGGCTGCGCGGCGCGGTCCATCTCCTGGACCCAGCCGAGGCGGACGAAGCGGGCGGCCATCCAGTCGCTGACGACGATCAGGTCGCGGCCCGTCTCCTGCCGGTTCATCAGCGCGGGGCCGATCTTGCCGAAGAACTCGTCGTTGTCGTTGATCTCCTCGGTGTAGCGGACGGAGATCCCGGTGCGCTCCCGGAAGGCGTTCAGCGTGGGGCGCTGCGACGTGTCCTCGTCGTCGGTGTCGATGTAGAGCGGCCAGTTGGCGAAGTCGACCACGCGGTCCCGCGCGGAGAGGTCGCGGCCGGCGCGGTCGCCCTCGTCGACGTAGGCGGCGGGCACCCCGCAGCCGGCGAGCAGGGCTGCGGCCCCGACACCTCCGGCGCCGCGCAGCAGGGAACGGCGGGACACGTGGTTGCTGACTGTCGCTCTCACCGGGCCAGCTTCCCGGCCGCCCGCGGGCCGCGGCAATGGACGGTCCGTCGAGCGACGGCGCGCGGCCCCGACACCCTGTCGATCAAGGGTGCCGGGGCCGCGCGGAGCCGGGCGGTGATCAGCCCAGGGAGGTCATGACGTGCTTGATGCGCGTGTAGTCCTCGAAGCCGTAGGCGGAGAGGTCCTTGCCGTAGCCGGACTTCTTGTACCCGCCGTGGGGCATCTCGGCGACGAGCGGGATGTGGGTGTTGATCCACACGCAGCCGAAGTCGAGGGACTTGGACATGCGCATCGCGCGCGCGTGGTCCTTGGTCCAGACGGAGGAGGCCAGGGCGTACTCGACGCCGTTGGCGAACTCCAGGGCCTGCGCCTCGTCCGAGAAGGACTGGACGGTGATGACCGGGCCGAAGACCTCGTTCTGCACGATCTCGTCGTCCTGCCGGAGGCCGGAGACGACGGTGGGGGCGTAGAAGTAGCCCTTGTCGCCGACGCGGTGACCGCCGGCCTCGACCTTGGCGTGGGCCGGGAGGCGCTCGATGAAGCCGGTGACCTGCTTCAGCTGGTTGGCGTTGTTGAGCGGGCCGTACAGCACGTCCTCGTCGTCCGGCAGGCCGGTCTTCGTCTCGGCGGCGGCCTTGGCCAGCTGCGCCACGAACTCGTCGTGGATCGACTCGTGGACGAGGACGCGGGTGGCGGCCGTACAGTCCTGGCCGGCGTTGAAGAAGCCCGCGACCGAGATGTCCTCGACGGCCTTCTCGATGTCGGTGTCCTCGAAGACGACGACCGGGGCCTTGCCGCCCAGCTCCAGGTGGACGCGCTTGACGTCCTTGGCAGCCGACTCGGCGACCTGCATGCCGGCGCGCACGGAGCCGGTGATGGAGGCCATCGCCGGGGTCGGGTGCTCGACCATGGCCTTGCCGGTCTCGCGGTCGCCGCAGACGACGTTGAAGACGCCCTTGGGCACGATCTGCCCGATGATCTCGGCCATCAGGACGGTCGACGCGGGGGTCGTGTCCGAGGGCTTGAGGACGACGGTGTTGCCCGCGGCGAGCGCCGGGGCGAACTTCCACACGGCCATCATCATCGGGTAGTTCCACGGCGCGACCTGGGCGCAGACGCCGACCGGCTCGCGGCGGACGATGGAGGTCATGCCCTCCATGTACTCGCCGGCCGAGCGGCCCTCCAGCAGACGGGCGGCACCGGCGAAGAAGCGGATCTGGTCCACCATCGGCGGGATCTCCTCGCTCGCGGTGAGGGCGACCGGCTTGCCGGTGTTCTCGACCTCGGCGGCGATGAGCTCCTCGGCCCGCTCCTCGAAGGCGTCCGCGATCTTGAGCAGGACCTTCTGGCGGTCGGACGGCGTGCTGTCACGCCAGGCGGGGAAGGCGGCCGCGGCGGCCTCCATGGCGGCGTCGACGTCGGCCTGTCCGGAGAGCGGGGAGGTGGCGTACACCTCGCCGGTCGCCGGGTTGACCACGTCGATGGTGCGGCCGTCGGCCGCGTCGCGGAACTCCCCGTTGATGTAGTTACGCAGCCGGCGCAGCTCGGTGGTCACTTGCCACCCCTCCTGTCACGTTTTTTCGTCGCACGTCCTTGTGCGGTGTCCCGATGGGCGAGACACCTCAGCCTAATCGCTTGACTGACGCTTTCAACAGCCCCGACCCCCCGCAACTTCGGATTCGGTGAGATCCAGGGCCGCACACAACGAATTACATCGCTTCGGGGTTGCATGACGGACAATCTCGGTGCACAGTGAAGGCGTGGCCAGTCGAAGCGCAGACTCCAGAACCGGAATCGGTTCGTCCCCGACGATCGATGCCGTCTCCCTGGCGATCATCGAACAGCTCCAGGAAGACGGTCGCCGCCCCTACGCGGCGATAGGAAAGGCCGTGGGCCTCTCCGAAGCCGCCGTGCGGCAGCGCGTCCAGAAGCTGCTCGACCAGGGCGTCATGCAGATCGTCGCCGTCACCGACCCGCTCACCGTGGGATTCCGGCGGCAGGCGATGGTGGGCATCAACGTCGAGGGTGACCTGGATCCGGTCGCGGAAGCGCTCACGGCCATGGCCGAGTGCGAGTACGTGGTGATGACCGCGGGCTCCTTCGACCTCATGGTGGAGATCGTCTGCGAGGACGACGACCACCTGCTGGATGTGATCAACAAGCGCATCCGCACCCTCCCCGGCGTGCGCTCCACCGAGAGCTTCGTCTACCTCAAGCTCAAGAAGCAGACCTATATGTGGGGAACCCGATAGCCGTGAGCAAGGACCTCTCCAAGACCGCCTACGACCACCTGTGGATGCACTTCACCCGCATGTCGTCGTACGAGAACTCCCCCGTCCCCACCATCGTGCGGGGCGAGGGCACCTACATCTTCGACGACAAGGGCAAGCGCTACCTCGACGGTCTCGCGGGTCTCTTCGTGGTCAACGCCGGACACGGCCGCCAGGAACTGGCCGAGGTCGCGTACAAGCAGGCCCAGGAGCTCGCGTTCTTCCCCGTGTGGTCGTACGCGCACCCCAAGGCCGTGGAGCTCGCCGAGCGCCTCGCCGACTACGCCCCGGGCGACCTGAACAAGGTCTTCTTCACCACCGGTGGCGGAGAGGCCGTCGAGACCGCCTGGAAGCTCGCCAAGCAGTACTTCAAGCTGCAGGGCAAGCACACCAAGTACAAGGTCATCTCGCGTGCGGTCGCCTACCACGGCACCCCGCAGGGCGCCCTGTCCATCACGGGTCTGCCGGCCCTCAAGGCCCCCTTCGAGCCGCTGGTCCCCGGCGCGCACAAGGTGCCGAACACCAACATCTACCGCGCCCCGATCCACGGCGACGACCCGGAGGCCTTCGGCCGCTGGGCCGCCGACCAGATCGAGCAGCAGATCCTCTTCGAGGGCCCCGACACCGTCGCGGCCGTCTTCCTGGAGCCGGTGCAGAACGCCGGCGGCTGCTTCCCGCCGCCGCCCGGGTACTTCCAGCGCGTCCGCGAGATCTGCGACCAGTACGACGTGCTGCTCGTCTCCGACGAGACGATCTGCGCCTTCGGCCGCCTCGGCACGATGTTCGCCTGTGACAAGTTCGGCTACGTGCCGGACATGATCACCTGCGCCAAGGGCATGACCTCGGGCTACTCCCCGATCGGCGCCTGCATCGTCTCGGACCGCATCGCGGAGCCGTTCTACAAGGGCGACAACACCTTCCTGCACGGCTACACCTTCGGTGGCCACCCGGTGTCCTCGGCGGTCGCGATCGCCAACCTGGACATCTTCGACAAGGAGGGCCTGAACCAGCACGTCCTCGACCAGGAGGGCAACTTCTTCGAGACGCTGAAGAAGCTGCACGACCTCCCGATCGTCGGCGACGTCCGCGGCAACGGCTTCTTCTACGGCATCGAGCTCGTGAAGGACAAGGTCACCAAGGAGTCCTTCACGGACGAGGAGACCGAGCGCGTGCTCTACGGCTTCCTCTCCAAGGCGCTCTTCGAGAACGGCCTGTACTGCCGCGCCGACGACCGTGGCGACCCGGTCATCCAGCTGGCCCCGCCGCTGATCGCCGACCAGGGCACCTTCGACGAGATCGAAGGCATCCTGCGCTCGGTGCTCACCGAGGCCTGGACCAAGCTCTAGGGGTCCCCCAGGCATCACGCCGCCCTCACGGCGTGACCCCGGCCCGGGCATGCCTCCATCCGAGTGGATGGAAGCGGCCCGGGCCGTGTGCTGTCCGTACAAACGGATCTGAATCCTTACGGTGCCCAGTGACCGACAGGCCCGTCCTTCGTTCCCCCGGACGGGGGAACACAGATCGGATCCGACATCGAGGTGTACGCGATGGCCCCACCGGACAACGACGTGCTCTGGGCGCGTTCCCTGCACTGCGCCCTGGGCGGCACGGACGCGCTGACCGGCGTCTCCCTCGGCGTGCGCGAGGGGGAGATCCTCGCCGTCGCCGGCCCGCGCGGCAGCGGCAAGACCACCCTCCTGCGCTGCCTCTCCGGCCAGCTCGTCCCCCAGCAGGGCGAGGTCTGGTTCAACAGCGGCCCGGTGCACACCCTCAGCCGCGCCCACCGCGAACGGCTCCGCCGCGACCGCTTCGGCTGGATCGACCCCGAGCCGGGCCTCGTCCCCGAACTCACCGGCTGGGAGAACACCGCCCTGCCGCTGCTGCTCCGCGGCGTCTCCCACCGGGCCGCGAAGACCGCCGCCCTGGAATGGCTCGACCGGCTCGACATCGGCGACAGCGCCCGCACGCGCCCGCACGCCCTCACCCGGTCGCAGCGCCAGCGGATCGCGATCGCCCGCGCCCTCGTCACCGTCCCCGCGGTGCTCTTCGCCGACGAGCCCACCGCCACCCTGCACCAGGCCGACGGCGCCCAGGTCCTGCGCACCCTGACCGCCGCCGCCCGCTCGCACGGCATCACCGTGCTCCTCGCCACCCACGACGGCGAGGTCGCGGCGCTCGCCGACCGCTCGGTCGCGCTCCTGGACGGACGCAGGGTCTCCGTCCCCCCGGCGACCGGGGCGGAGGGCGTCGCCGCGTGCTCGCTCTCCGTCTAGCCCGCGGGACCCACCCCCTCGTCCTGACGCGGCGGCTCCTCGTCGCCGCGGCGGCCGCGGGGGTCGGCTTCCTCCTGCTCTGCACCCTCGGATACGCCGTCGGGCACCCGGACCGCTCCGCCACCTCGGCCCTGCGGCTGCTGTGGTGCGTGCTGCCGCTCGCCGCCGCCGTCCAGTTCGCCGTCGCCGTCGCCCGCACCGACCCCAGCACCCGGCCGCGGCCCGGACTCTCCGCGGTCGGCCTCGGCCCCGCCCGGCTCACCGCGATCGCCGCCGCGTCCACGGCCGTCGCCTGCACGCTCGGCTCCATGGTCGCGCTCCTGTTCTACCTGCACCTGCGCGGCGACATCACCGGCCTGCCGTTCGACGGAGCCGCCGCCGAACTGCTCGCCGCCGACCAGCCGCTGCCGCTCGCCGCGGCCCTCACCCTGCTCGCGGTCCTCCCGGTCGTCGCCGCCACCGCGGCCGGCCTCTCCCTCCGCCCCCGCACCGGCGACGAGACGCGGGCCGGAGAAGGCGCCGAGCGGCCCGTCCCGTCCGGTCTGCCGTGGGGCGTCGCACTGGTCGCCGCCGGTCTCGCCGTGGAGACGTACGCGGGCCGCGGCGGCGGGGACGGCGTCCCGCTGCCCGGCCACTTCGACGCCAGCCCGGCGGGCGTCCTCGCCGGCTGGGTCCTCACCGCCGTCGGCCTCGCGCTGGCCGGCCCGGGCCTCACCCACGGCTGCGGCCGTCTCCTCCAGGCGTTCCGGCCCGGCGCCACCCGGCTGCTCGCCGGACGCGTCCTCATGGACGAGTCCCGGCGCATCGGCCGCCCGCTCGGCGTCGTCAGCGCGGTCGTCTCGGGCACCATCGCGGCCGCCGCCGTGTACGACGCGGAGACCGGCCCCGACGCCTTCGGACCGCTCACCGGCCTCGGCGCGGCCCTCGTCCTCGCCTGCACCACCGCCACGCTGCTCACCGCGGCCCTGGAGTCCCGGCAGTCCCGCACCCACACCACCAAGGCCCTCCTCCGGCTCGGCGCCCCGCCCACCGTCCTGCGCACAGCGGCCCTGCTGCGCGCGGGCGCCCTGCTCGCCGTCTTCCTCCCCCTGACCTGGGTCGTCGCGCGCCTCGCCGCGCTGCCGCTCACCGGCTGACCCCGACGCGCACCCGGGCCGTCCGCCTCCCGGCCACCGCCCGACGACGGGCGGCCCGGGGCGGGCGGCCCCTATCGTGGGCCCATGGCGACGCTCCCCCCGGCCCACCGCCCGCCCGGCCCCCGCGGGCACGGACACGAGATCCACACGCTCGACGCGTTCGACGCGGCGGTCGCCCGGCGCGGCTCCCTCGGCGGCCTGCGCATCCAGTCGGTCGACCTGACCGGCCGGACCTTCGCCCTGCTCTCCGCCACCAGCGCCGACGCCGTGTTCCTCGGCTGCCCCATGGAGCCGGAGGCCGCCGCCAAGGTCCGCGCGGACGGCGCGCTGGTCTTCCCGCCCGTGCCCGACCTGCCCTTCGACCCCTACCGGGCGCGGCTCTACACCCCCGGCGAGCTCTACGACGGCCTCGCCGACGCGGGGTACGAGGCGACGCCGGACGCCCTCGCGTACGCCTGGTTCGGGCGGACCCGGGCCGACGGCGACATCTTCTCCTCGATGCTCCGCTCGCTCCACGACGACGCCGTCTCCGACGCCCTCGACGAACACCTCGCCGGAGCCCGCGTCGTCGGCGTCATGGGCGGCCACGCGACCGGCCGGGGCACCCCGGGGTACGCGGACGCCGCCCGGCTCGGCAGGACCCTCGCCCGCGCCGGGCTCACCGTGGCCACCGGCGGCGGGCCGGGCGCCATGGAAGCCGCCAACCTGGGCGCGTACCTCGCCCCGTTCCCCGACGCGGCCCTCCCCGAAGCCCTCGACCTGCTCGCCCGGGCCCCGTCCTTCACCCCCTCGGTGACGGAGTGGGCCCGCGCCGCCTTCGCCGTGCGCGGCCGCCTTCCGCGCGGCGGGCCGTCCGTCGCCGTCCCGACCTGGTTCTACGGCCACGAGCCGCCGAACCCCTTCGCGTCCCACATCGCCAAGTACTTCGCCAACGCCCTGCGCGAGGACGGCCTCCTGGCCCGCTCGACCGCCGGCGTGGTCTTCCTCCCCGGCGCCGCCGGCACCGTCCAGGAGGTCTTCGCCGACGCCACCCCGAACTACTACGCGTCCCTCGGCTCCCCCGCCCCCATGGTCCTCGTCGACCGCGCCCACTGGACCGACCGCCTCCCGGCCTGGCCGCTCCTCCAGGCCCTCGCCGCCAGCCGTCCCATGGCCTCCCGCATCGCCCTCGTCGACTCCGTCGACGAAGCCCCCGACGCCCTGCGCCGCCTGACGAAGGACTGACCCCGGCTCCCGGGAGGGGACGGGACCGGTCCGCTCCGCGGGGACCGGCGAGACCGCCCGGGGGCCGTCACTTCCGGACCGTGCCGGTCGACCCCGCGGGCCCGGCGCGACCGGCGCGATCCGGAAGAGACGGCCTAGGCATCCCCGTCCAGCACCACCACGTCCTCCGCGCGGAACTCCACGCCCACCGCCGCCCCCTCCTCCGGGGCCTCGCGCAGCGCGAACTCCGCCTCCAGGGGCGGGCCGTCGGCCGGGCGGAGCCGTACGGCGACGCGGTCGCCACGGAAGGTCCGGGAGACGACCGTCCAGGCGGGGTCGCCGGCCGTGAGCCGCACGCCGCCCGGGCGGACGAGGAGCCGCCGCTCCCCCTGAGGGGAGCCGTCGGGCACGGGGACCGCGCCCCAGGCGGTCCGCGCGACCGTGCCGGTCACCGTCGCGGCCACCACGTTGTCGAAGCCGAGGAAGCGGGCGACGAACTCGGAGGAGGGCCGCGACCAGACGTCGACCGGAGCGCCGGACTGGGCGATCCGCCCGTCGTGCATGACGACGATCCGGTCGGCCAGGGCGAAGGCCTCGCCCTGGTCGTGGGTGACGGCGAGGACCGTCGTCCCGAGCCGCCCGAACAGCTCGCGCAGCTCCACGACGAGCCGCTCGCGCAGCCCCCGGTCGAGCTGGCCCAGCGGTTCGTCGAGCATGAGGAGCCGGGGGCGGGGCGCCAGCGCCCGGGCGAGCGCGACGCGCTGCTGCTCGCCGCCGGAGAGCGCGGCCACCGAGCGGCGGCCCGCCCCCGGCAGCCCCACCAGGTCGAGCAGCTCCGCCACCCGTTCCGCCTGCTCGGCCCGGCCGGCCCCCCGCATCCGGGGCCCGAAGGCGACGTTCCCGGCGACGTCCCGCTGCGGGAACAACTGGTGGTCCTGGAACATCAGCCCGACGCCCCGCCGGTGCACCGGCACCCCGGCCTGGTCGGCGCCGGCCAGCAGCACGCGGCCGCCGTCCAGCGCCTGCAGCCCGGCCACGGCCCTCAGGAGGGTCGACTTGCCGCTGCCGCTGGGGCCGAGCACACAGACGATCTCGTGCTCGGCGACCTCCAGGTCCACCGCGTCGAGCACGGCCCGCTCGCCGAACCGCACGGTCGCGGCCTCGATCGAAAGCATCAGAACTCCCCTGAGGTCCGGTCGGTGCGCAGCCGTTCGAGCAGCAGCAGGGACACCGCGCACACCACCATCAGAATCGTCGAGAGGGCCATCGCCTGGCCGTAGTTGAGCTCGCCGGGCCGGCCGAGCAGCCGGGCCACCGCGACCGGCAGGGTGGGACTGTCGGGCCGGGCGATGAAGACGGTCGCGCCGAACTCGCCGAGCGACACGGCGAAGGCGAACCCGGCGGCGATGAGGAGCGCCCGCCGCACCAGCGGCAGGTCCACCTCCCGCCACGCCCGCCACGGCGAGGCGCCGAGCACGGCCGCCGCCTCCCGCAGCCGGTCGTCCACCGCCCGCAGCACCGGCAGCATCGTGCGGACGACGAAGGGGACGCCGACCAGCGCCTGGGCCAGGGGGACGAGGATCCAGCTGGCCCGCAGGTCGAACGGCGGCTCGTCGAGGGTGATGAGGAAGCCGAAGCCGACGGTGACGGCGGAGACGCCGAGCGGCAGCATCAGCAGCGCGTCGAAGCCGCGGACCAGCCGGCCGGCCCGCCGGGTGAGCGCCGCAGCCGCGAGCCCGCCGACGGCCACCGCGATGGCCGTGGCGGCCACCGCGTACCGCAGCGAGTTCCCGATCGCCTCCAGCGGCGGCACCAGGAACGTGCCGCTCTCGTCGAGCCTGCCCAGGGCGCGGTAGTAGCCGAACCCGTACCCGCCCGACCCGGCGAAGGAACGCTCCACCAGGACGCCGAGCGGCAGCAGGATCAGCAGCGCCACGGAGAGCAGCACCGCCGCGAGCAGGGTCCACTGGGCCGCCCCGCGCGGCCGGCGCGCGGTCCGCTCGGGCGGGACCAGCCGCAGGGCGGTCTCCCGGCGCCGAACGGTCCACGCGTGCACGCCGAGGATGGCGCCGACCGCGGCGAACTGCACGAGGGTGAGGACGGCGGCCGTCCGCAGGTCGAGCAGGCGGGCGGTCTGCCGGTAGATCTCGGCCTCCAGCGTGGAGTACGCGTCCCCGCCGAGGATCTGCACGACGCCGAAGGAGGTGAAGGTGAAGAGGAACACCATCAGCGCGGCCGCCGAGACGGCCGGCACCAGCGCCGGCATCGTGACGGTCCGCCAGGCGGTCCAGCGCGAGGCGCCGAGGACCCGGGCGGCCTCCTCCTGGCGCGGGTCGAGCTGCGACCAGAGGCCGCCGACGGTCCGCACGACGACGGCGTAGTTGAAGAACACGTGGGCGAGGAGGATGGCCCAGACGCTGGTGTCGAGCCGCAGCCCCCACAGCTCGTCGGTGAGCCCGCCGCGGCCGACCAGCGCCAGGAACGCCGTGCCGACCAGGACGGTCGGCAGCACGAACGGCACGGTGACGACGGCCCGCAGGACGTTCTTGCCGGGGAAGTCGAAGCGGGCGAAGACGTACGCCCCCGGCAGCGCCACGACCAGGGTGAGCGCGGTCGAGGCGAGCGCCTGCCAGGCCGTGAAACCGAGGACGTCGAGGATGTCGGGCCGGCTCAGCGTCTCGCCGATCCGGTCGAACCGCCAGCTGCCGTCCGGGCGCAGCCCGCGCTCCACGATCGAGGCGACGGGCCATGCGAAGAAGACCCCGAAGAACGCGACGGGCAGGGCCATCAGCCCCAGCCGCGCCGCGCTCCCCTTCGGGTCGCGCCTTACTTCAGGACGAGCGACGACCACTGCTGGATCCACGCGTCACGCTTCTCGGCGATCTTCTCGGGCGCCATGGTCTGCGGCTCGTCCACGACCACGCCGTGCTTCGTGAACAGCTCGGGCAGCGCCGCGTCCTTCGCCACCGGGTTCACGAACATCTGCAGCGGCATGTCCTCCTGGAACTTCCGGGAGATCAGGAAGTCGATGAGCGCCTTGCCGCCCTCGGGGTTCTTCGCCCCGTTCAGCAGGCCCGCGAACTCGGTCTGCCGGAAGCAGGTGCCGGTGGAGACGCCGGTGGGCGCCACCTTCGGCTGCGGCTCGCCGTACAGCACCTCGACGGGCGGGCTGGAGGCGTAGCTGACGACCAGCGGCCGGTCGCCCTTGGCCTGCTTGCCGCCGGCCGAGCCGGAGAACTCCTGGTTGTAGGCGAGCTCCCAGCTGTCGACAGTCTTCACGCCGTTGGCCCGGAGCTTCTTCCAGTAGTCCTGCCAGCCGTCGTCGCCGTACTGCGCGGCCGTGCCGAGGAGGAAGCCGAGGCCCGGGGAGGACCGCTCGGGGTTCTCCACGACCAGCAGGTCCTTGTACGCGGGCTTCGCCAGGTCGTCGAAGGTGACCGGCGGGGCCAGCTTCTTGTCGGCGAAGTACTTCTTGTCGTAGTTGACGCAGATGTCGCCGGAGTCGACCGGGGTGACCCGGTTCTCCTTGTCGAGCCGGTACGCGGCCGGGACCCGGTCCACGCCCTTCGCCTCGTACGGGACGAAGATCCCGTTGTCGAGGGCGCGGGACAGCAGGGTGTTGTCGACGCCGAAGAAGACGTCGCCCTGCGGGGAGCCCTTGGTCAGGATCTCCTTGTTGACGGCCTCGCCGGCGTCGCCGCTCTTCAGCACCTTCACCGTGAAGCCGGTCTGCGCGGTGAAGGCCGCGAGGACCTCCTTGGAGGCGTTGAACGAGTCGTGGCTCACCAGCGTCACGGTCTTGGGCGCGGGCCGGTCGGTCTTGCCGGCGGCCTCGCGGATGTCGTCGGCCCCGCACGCGGCGAGACCGGTGACGCCGAGCGCCGCGACGAGCGCCGCGGCGGCGGCCTTCTTGATGCTCACTTCTTTTTCCTCCTGGGTATGACCAGGAAGAGACGCGGCCCTGCCCACCCGGGGGTGGGCAGGGCGCAACAGCTTGAGTTGCGACCGAACTTCCTACCCAGAATGACCTGGGCGAGGTTCAGAGGGTCTGCGGTCCTACGGTGACCGCACTCTCAGCGCTGTGGCGCTCCCCTGTCGGAATATGGAGATGTGTTCGAGCCCAGACTACAAGGTCAGCGTTCGGCGGCCGCGAGCTGTCCGCAGGCGCCGTCGATCTCCTGGCCCCGGGTGTCCCGCACGGTCACCGGCACGCCGTGGCGCGCGATGGCCTCGACGAACGCCTTCTCGTCCTCCGGGCGCGACGCGGTCCACTTGGAACCGGGCGTCGGGTTCAGCGGGATCAGGTTGACGTGGACCCGCTTGCCCTTGAGCAGCCGGCCCAGCAGGTCGCCCCGCCACGCCTGGTCGTTGATGTCCCGGATCAGGGCGTACTCGATGGAGATCCGGCGCCCGGACTTCTCCGCGTACTCCCACGCCGCGTCGAGGACCTCGCGGACCTTCCAGCGCGTGTTGACCGGCACCAGGGTGTCGCGCAGCTCGTCGTCCGGCGCGTGCAGCGAGACTGCGAGCCGGCACTTGAAGCCCTCGTCGGCGAACCGCAGCATCGCGGGCACGAGACCCACGGTCGAGACCGTGATGCCGCGCTGCGACAGCCCCAGCCCGTCCGGCTCGGGGTCCGTCAGCCGCCGGATCGAACCGACCACCCGCTTGTAGTTCGCGAGCGGCTCGCCCATGCCCATGAACACGATGTTGGAGAGCCGCGCCGGTCCCCCGGGCACCTCCCCGTCCCGCAGGGCCCGCATCCCGTCCACGATCTGGTGCACGATCTCGGCGGTCGACAGGTTCCGGTCGAGCCCGGCCTGCCCCGTCGCGCAGAACGGGCAGTTCATCCCGCACCCCGCCTGCGAGGAGATGCACATCGTCACCCGGTCCGGGTAACGCATCAGCACCGACTCCACCAGCGTGCCGTCGTGCAGCCGCCACAGCGTCTTGCGGGTCGTGTCGTCGTCGCACGAGATGTGCCGCACGACCGACATCAGGTCCGGCAGCAGCTCCCCCGCCAGCTTCTCCCGCGAAGCGGCAGGAATGTCCGTCCACTCCGCCGGGTCGTGCGCGTACCGCGCGAAGTAGTGCGTGGACAGCTGCTTCGCGCGGAACGGCTTCTCACCGATCGCGGCGACAGCCTCCTTCCGCTCGGCAGGCGTGAGGTCGGCCAGGTGCCGCGGCGGCTTCTTGGCTCCGCGGGGGGCGACGAAAGTGAGTTCTCCGGGCTTGGGCATGGTGCTACCAGTGTCGCAGACATGCGCGGGTGTCCCGGCGCGGTGTGGTCAGGGGGTGGGGCGGCCGGGTGGGGTGCGGGGGATGCGGGTGGTGAAGAAGAGGGAGAGGACGGAGGCGGCGGCGAGGATGGCGAGGGCGGCGCGGACGCCGTCGAGGCGGGCTTCGGCGTTGGCGTCGAGGGCGGCGTCGGTGAGGGCGGGGTCGACGGCGGCCTGGTCGAGGGCGTCGGTGAGCTGGGCGTCGGAGAGGAAGGGGACACCGCTCTGGAGCTGGACGACGGCCTGTTCCTTCACGTCGGCGGGGATGGCGGGGTTCTGTTCGACGCTGGTGAGGAACGAGCTGGTGAGGGCGGCGATCATGAGGGAGCCGGCGAGCGCGGTGCCGAGGGAGGCGCCCAGGTTGGTGACGGAGTTCTGGATGCCGCCGACCTCGGCGCTCTGCTCGTCCGGGACGGCGGAGACGGTGACCGCGCCGAGCTGGGAGGCCAGGGCGCCCATGCCGAAGCCGACGAGCAGGAGCGGGACGGTGACCACGGCGGCGTCGGCGTCCGCGTCGAGGGCAGCCATCAGCACGACGGCGCCGGCGAGGAGCGCGTACACCCCGATCCGGACGACCCGGCGCGGGGAGGCGTCGGGGAAGAAGCGGGGGATGAGGAGCGCGGCGGCCAGCAGGGTCACCGACAGGGGGAGGATGCGGACGCCGGTGCTGAGGGCGGAGAGGCCGAGCGCGACCGACAGGTAGAGCGGGACGACGAAGAAGACGCCCATCTGGACGAGGTACTGGAAGAAGAACATGGTCAGGCCGCCGGTGAACTGCCGGTTGCGCAGCATGTCCGGGTGGATGAGCGGCTCGCGGTGGCGGGCCACGAGCCGGGCCTCGTGGCGCAGGAAGAGCCAGAGCAGCAGCAGGCCCGCCAGGACGAGCCACACGACCATGGAGACGCCGAGCCAGGAGGGCGCGTCGGGCTTGGGCTGGAGCCAGCCCCACTCGCCCGAGCGGAGGACGCCGTACACGAAGGCGCCGAGGCCGGCGGCGCAGAGGAGGGCGCCCAGCACGTCGAGGCGGGGGCGGTCCTCGGCGGCGGCGTCGGCGATGCGGCGGGCGAAGACGAGGATCACCAGCACCACCAGGACCTCGCCGGCGAAGACCCAGCGCCAGGAGAAGTAGGTGGTGGCGATGCCGCCGATGAGCGGCCCCACCGCGATCGCGACGGCGCCGGCCGCGGCGACGACGCCGTACGCCATGGGGCGCCGGTCGGCGGGGAAGTTCCCGGCGACCAGGGCGACGATCGCGGGCATGATCAGCGCGGCCCCGACGCCTTCGAGGAACGACCAGCCGAAGAGCAGCAGCGGGAGGTTCGGCGCGAGGGCCGTGGTGAGGGAGCCCGCGCCGTAGACGCAGCAGCCGATCATGAAGGCCCGCTTGCGGCCGATCAGGGTGCCGATCTTGCCCCCGGGGATCATCAACATGGCCATGACCAGCGTGTACGCGGTGATGGCGCCCTGGATGCCGGTGATCGTGGTGCCGACGTCCTCGGCGACGGTCGCGATGGACACGTTCATGACGGAGCTGTCGAGCGCCATGAGGAACTGCCCCGCCGCGAGCGTCAGCAGGACCGAGAGGGCTCCGGAGGGCCGTTCTGCGGGGCGGGCCGTGGGTGCGGTCATGCCCGGGATCCTTCCCGCGCCGGGGCCGCGGGCGGCCGCACCTTCCGCCGCTTCCCCCACACGGCGGACACCGGATCGAGGACGGGCCCGCTGCCACGGAGGCAACGGGCCCGTCCACGGGGACGAAGGGTTCAGCCGGTCCCGACGAACAGCGCCAGCAGCAGCCACACCACGGGCGCCGTCGGCAGCAGCGAGTCGAGGCGGTCCATGATGCCGCCGTGCCCCGGCAGCAGCGTGCCCATGTCCTTGATGCCCAGGTCACGCTTGATCATCGACTCGCCGAGGTCGCCGAGCGTCGCGCTCGCCGCCACCGCGAGACCGAGGATCAGGCCCTGCCACCAGGCACCGTCGTCGATCATGAACTCCATGCAGAGCGCGCCCGCCGCCATGGCGAACGCCACCGCGCCGAACAGGCCCTCCCGGGTCTTGCCGGGGCTGATCCGCGGGGCCAGCTTGTGCTTGCCGAAGCGCCACCCGACGGCGTACGCCCCGGTGTCGCTGACCACGGTCAGGATCAGGAAGGTCATCACCCGCTGCGGACCGTCGTCGGCGGTCAGCAGCAGCGCCACGAACGTCGCAAGGAACGGGACGTAGAACGCGGCGAAGACGCCCGCCGTAACGTCCTTCAGGTAGCCCTCGGGGGGCTCCGTCATCCGCCACACCAGGACCGCGAGCGCCGTCAGCGCCATCGCCACCCAGGCGCCCTCGGCACCGCGGACGAAGCCTGCCACGACCATCGCCGCGCCGCCGACCGCGAGCGGCACCAGCGGGGCCTTGATCCCCTTGCGCTCCTGGAGGCGGGAGGTCAGCTCCCACAGCCCGACCACCACGGCGACCGCTATCACGCCGACGAACGCCGGCTTCCAGATGAACAGCGACGCGATGATGACGGCGCCGAGTCCGACCCCGACCCCTATGGCCGCGCCCAGGTCACGCCCCGCGCTCTTCTTCGGCCGTGGCGCCGTCGGCGCGGGCGGCGGAGGCGGGGTGGGGCTGGGCATGGGCTCCTGCGGGTGCTCGTGCGGCGTCTCGTCACGGAACAGGGGACCGCTCGGGTGAGCGGCCCCCCGGCCGTGACCGTCCTGGAATCCGCCGGCGGGAACGTCGGGCACGATGGGCATGGGCCGAGTCTGCGCCGCCTGATGCCGATCGTATGCGGGACCCGCCGGGGCGGGACCCTGGTCGGGTCCCCCACGGCCGGAACCGGCCGGGGCACCCCAGGAAGTGTCGTTCATCAGACCTCGAGCAGCTCGGCTTCCTTGTGCTTGAGCAGCTCGTCCACCTGCGCGACGTACTTCGCGGTGGTGTCGTCGAGCTCCTTCTCGGCGCGGCGGCCCTCGTCCTCGCCGACCTCGCCGTCCTTGACGAGCTTGTCGATGGTCTCCTTGGCCTTGCGGCGGACCGAGCGGATCGAGATCTTCGAGTCCTCGGCCTTGCCCTTGGCGACCTTGATGTACTCCCGGCGGCGCTCCTCGGTCAGCTCGGGGAACACCACACGGATGATGTTGCCGTCGTTGCTCGGGTTGACGCCGAGGTCCGAGTCCCGGATCGCCTGCTCGATGTTGCGCAGCGCGCTCTTGTCGAACGGGGTCACCACGGCCATCCGCGGCTCCGGGACGGAGAAGGACGCCAGCTGGTTGATGGGGGTGATGGCACCGTAGTAGTCGGCCACGATCTTGTTGAACATCGCCGGGTGCGCACGGCCGGTGCGGATCGCGGCGAAGTCCTCCTTGGCGACCACGACGGCCTTCTCCATCTTCTCCTCGGCCTCGAGGAGGGTCTCTTCGATCACCACATGCTCCTGCGTGTCGTCGCGTTGTGTCCTGCACGGTGTACGACCGGCAGGGCTCTGTCCATCCCCTTGCGGGGCGGTTCCCCGGTTCGGGTCAGGCCCGGGTGCCCTGGTCGCTCACGAGCGTGCCGATCTTCTCACCCTTCACCGCGCGAGCGATATTGCCCTCGGTGAGCAGTTCGAAGACGAGGATCGGGAGGTTGTTGTCCCGGCACAGGGTGATGGCGGTGGCGTCGGCGACCTTGAGGTCGCGGGAGAGCACCTCGCCGTACTCGAGGGCGTCGAACTTGACCGCGTCGGGGTTGGCCTTCGGGTCGGAGTCGTAGACGCCGTCGACGCCGTTCTTGCCCATGAGCAGGGCCTCGGCGTCGATCTCCAGCGCGCGCTGGGCGGCCGTGGTGTCGGTGGAGAAGTACGGCATGCCCATGCCCGCACCGAAGATGACCACGCGGCCCTTCTCCAGGTGGCGGACGGCACGCAGCGGGATGTACGGCTCCGCGACCTGGCCCATGGTGATGGCGGTCTGGACGCGGGAGTCGATGCCCTCCTTCTCCAGGAAGTCCTGGAGGGCGAGGCAGTTCATCACGGTGCCGAGCATGCCCATGTAGTCGGACCGGGCCCGGTCCATGCCGCGCTGCTGGAGCTCGGCGCCGCGGAAGAAGTTACCGCCGCCGATCACCACCGCGATCTCCGCGCCGTCGCGGACGACCGCCGCGATCTCACGCGCGATGGCGTGCACGACGTTGGGGTCGACACCCAGGCCGGTACCGCCGGAGAACGCCTCTCCGGACAGCTTCAGCATGTAGCGGCCGGCCTTTTTGCCGTTGTTGTCGTCGCCCTGTACGGCGCCCTGGTTCATGGAGATCTCCTCGTGCACATACGAAGGAGGCCATTGCCTTGGGTCCTCGCGGTATCCCGTGCGGCAATGGCCTCCTCGTCAGATCTGCGGTCGTCCTGCGCGGGCGCGGACGACTGCCTCAGACCCTACCGGGGTCCGGTGTCCGTCGCGTTCGCGTACGGACTCAGATGCCGACCTTGATGCGCGTGAAGCGCTTCAGGGTGACACCGGCCTCGTCCAGGACCTTCTGGACGGACTTCTTGTTGTCCAGGGCGTACGGCTGGCCGAGCAGCGTCGCGTCCTTGAAGAAGCCGTTGACGCGACCCTCGACGATCTTGGCGATCGCGGCCTCGGGCTTGCCCTCGGCGCGGGTGGTCTCCTCGGCGATGCGACGCTCGGACTCGACGACCTCGGCCGGAATGTCTTCCTTGGTGAGGTACTTCGGCGCGAAGGCGGCGATGTGCTGGGCGACACCCTTGGCGACGTCGGCGTCGGCCTTGTCGAACTCGACGAGGACACCGATCTGCGGCGGGAGGTCCGGCATCGTGCGGTGCATGTACGCGTAGACGAAGCCGTCGGCGAACTGCGCGAAGCGGTCCAGGACGATCTTCTCGCCGAGGTTGGCGTTGGCCTCGTCGACGAACGCCTGCACGGTCTTGCCGGCCTCGATCTCGGAGGCGAGCAGCGCGGCGAGGTCGGCCGGGGCGGTGGCGGCGACGTGCTCGGCGAGCTGGGCGGCGACGGCCTGGAACTTGTCACCCTTGGCGACGAAGTCCGTCTCGCACTTCAGCTCGACCAGGACACCGGAGGTGTTGTCGTCGGCGATGAGGGAGACCACGGCACCGTTCTCGGCGGAGCGGCCCTCGCGCTTGGCGACGCCCTTCTGGCCCTTGATGCGCAGGGCCTCCACGGCCTTGTCGACGTCGCCGTCGGCCTCGTCCAGGGCCTTCTTGCAGTCCATCATGCCGGCGCCGGTGAGCTCGCGGAGCTTCTTGACGTCAGCGGCGGTGTAGTTCGCCATGAGTCTGTTTCTCTCTCGAAGTCTGAAAGATTCGGGCGGGTCCACGGGTCGACGGCGGGGGCTTCGTGAGCCCCCGCCGTCCGACCCGAAGGTTCCTGAGGGTCAGGCCTGCTCGGCGTCCGCGGCCGGAGCCTCGGCAGCGGCCTCGGCCGGAGCGGCCTCGGCGGCGGGGGCCTCGGCAGCGGGGGCCTCGACGGTCTCGTCGGCCTTCTTCTCACCCTCGAGCAGGTCGCGCTCCCACTCGGCGAGGGGCTCGCCGGCGGCCTTCTCGCCCGGCTTCGAGTCGCCGGTCGCGGCGCCGGAGCGGGCGATGAGGCCCTCGGCGACGGCGTCGGCGATCACGCGGGTGAGCAGGGTGACGGAGCGGATCGCGTCGTCGTTGCCCGGGATCTTGTAGTCGACCTCGTCGGGGTCGCAGTTGGTGTCGAGGATCGCGACGACCGGGATGTGGAGCTTGCGCGCCTCACCGACGGCGATGTGCTCCTTCTTGGTGTCGACGATCCAGACGGCGCTCGGCACCTTCTGCATCTCGCGGATGCCACCGAGGGTCTTCTCCAGCTTGGCCTTCTCGCGGGAGAGGACCAGGAGCTCCTTCTTGGTGAGGCCGGAGGCGGCCACGTCCTCGAAGTCGATCTGCTCGAGCTCCTTGAGGCGCTGCAGACGCTTGTAGACGGTGGAGAAGTTGGTGAGCATGCCACCGAGCCAACGCTGGTTGACGTACGGCATGCCGACGCGCGTCGCCTGCTCGGCGATGGCCTCCTGGGCCTGCTTCTTCGTACCGACGAACATGATGGAGCCGCCGTGGGCGACGGTCTCCTTGACGAACTCGTAGGCGCGGTCGATGTACGACAGCGACTGGAGCAGGTCGATGATGTAGATGCCGTTGCGCTCGGTGAAGATGAAGCGCTTCATCTTCGGGTTCCAGCGACGGGTCTGGTGACCGAAGTGGACGCCGCTCTCCAGCAGCTCCCGCATCGTGACGACGGCCATGGCCATCTCCTTGGTTTTCTCGGTTGTGTTCCTGACGCCCCGGCGCGCCATGCCCACGAGGGACCGAAAGGCGCTGCCACGTCCGGTGAGGGAGGTGGCGGGGCGTGCGAAGTCGACCCGGTGACCCGGGTCGCCATAGGAAGTGTACGGGACCCCGGGAGCCGCGGGTGACGGCCCTGTCCACAAGGCGGGGGCCGTCCACGGATTCCGGCCGCTCCCGGCACCGCACGGGCGGTGCGGGGAGCCTCGGTCCATGCGACTCGTGACCCTGATCCTCGCCCTCGGCCTGCTGTGGCCGGTGGGGCCGCCGCCGCCCGTCGTCGTCCGCGGCTGGCAGCCGCCGCCCGGCCCGTACGCGCGGGGGCACCGCGGCGTCGACCTCGCGGCGCCGCCGGGCACCCCGGTCCTGGCCCCGGCCGCGGGGACGGTCACCTTCGCGGGCCCGGTGGGCGGCCGCGGGGTGCTCACGCTCACCCTGCGGGGGACGGGGACTCCCCCGCTGCGGACCACGTTCACACCGGTGGTCCCGCTGGTGCGGGCGGGCACCGCGGTCCGGGCGGGCACCCCGGTGGCCCGGGTCGCCCCGGGCACCCACTGCCCGCAGTCCTGTCTGCACTGGGGCCTCCTGCGAGGCACCCGCTATCTGAACCCGCTGCTGCTGACGGACCGCGCCCCGTCCCGGCTGCTGCCCCTGGGGGGCAGCGGCGGCCGCGGGGCGGTCAGCCCGCCGTTCCGTTGACGCCGTGGAGGGCCATGGTCACCGCGGCCTCGGCGATCTCCGCCGGGTCCTCGGCGGCGCCGAGCTCGATGCGGCGGACGGCGGCGTCGACGACGCCCTGGAGGAGCATGGCGCCGAGCCGCGGCCGGGGCTGCCCCAGGGCCGCGAGGGCTTCGACGATCATGGCGACGAGTCCGCCGTGGGCCGCGCGGATCTTCTCGCGGGCGCCGTCGTCGAGCTCGCCGGCCGAGATGGCGACGACCGCGCGGTGGCGCCGGTCGCCGACGAGCTCCAGCTGCTTGCGGACGTACGCCTCGACCTTGCCGGCGGGCGTCTCGGCACCGGCCATGGCGGCCTCGACCTCGGCGGCCCACACGGGGAAGTCGACGGCGCAGAGCGCCTCGACGACGGCGGCGCGCGACCGGAAGTACTCGTACACCGACGACCGGGCGAGGCCGGTGCGCTCGGCGAGTGCGGGGAAGGTCAGCGCCTCCGTCCCGCCCTCGGACAGCAGGGAACGCGCGGCGTCCAGGAGGGCGCCGCGCTGCATCGTCCGGTGCTCGGCCACCGAGGCCGCTCGAATCCTGGGCACGGCTCCACTGTACGACCGGGGTCGGGCGCTCAGCGTCCGACGTCGGCCAGCTTGGCTCGGAGCTGCAGGACGGACTTGGTGTGGATCTGGCTGACGCGGCTCTCGGTGACCCCGAGGACGTGCCCGATCTCGGCGAGCGTGAGGCCCTCGTAGTAGTAGAGCGTGACGACGGTCTTCTCCCGCTCGGGGAGCGTGTTGATGGCGCGGGCGAGCAGTCGGCGCAGCTCACGGTCCTCGGCGACCTCGACGGGGTTGTCGGCGGCCGTGTCCTCCAGAGTGTCCATCAGGGAGAGCCGGTCGCCGCCCTCGCCGCCGACGTGCAGCAGCTCTTCCAGGGCGACCACGTTCGCCAGCGACAACTGGCTGAAAACCGCGTGCAGTTCCTCCAGCGTGATCTCCATCTCCGCGGCCACCTCGCCGTCGGAGGGGGTGCGCCGGAGCTGGGCCTCCAGGGTGGCGTAGGCGCGCTCGACGTTGCGGGCCTTCTGCCGGACGGAGCGCGGGATCCAGTCCAGGGCGCGGAGCTCGTCGATCATCGCGCCGCGGATGCGGGTGATGGCGTACGTCTCGAACTTGATCGCCCGCTCGACGTCGAACTTCTCGATGGCGTCGATGAGGCCGAAGACGCCGGAGGAGACGAAGTCGGCCTGTTCCACGTTGGACGGCAGCCCCACGCTGACCCGCCCGGCGACGTACTTGACGAGGGGCGAGTAGTGGAGGATCAGCTGCTCGCGCAGGCGCTCGTCGCCCGTGTCCTTGTACGACCGCCACAGTTCGTCGAGCGAGGTCGGTGCGGCCGGTCGTACGGTGCCCCGGGCCGCTGGGGGCACCGCGGCGCGGTCAGACCCGGAGGTGTGCTGGGGCATGCGTTGCCTTGAGCCGTTCTGCTGTCGGGTGTGTCGGTGAGGGTGTCCTGGTGGGAATCCTGGTGAGCGTAGCGTGAGTGTGCGGTCGCGGTGAGCGAACAACGGCGGATCGCGCCGCTCCGGGTGGACGCCGTCGGTCGCATCTTCGAACCCGGGCCGCGGCGCGTGTCGGCCCCTCGGGTGCGTCCGAGAGAACTCGATTGTTCATCGGGGTCACCCTTTCACCCGAATGCTCCAGGTCAAGTACCGCCTCGCCGTGCGTTCGACGCTTGTGTGGCGGTGTTCGTCAACCGCCAGCCCTCCCCGGTCCGTTCGACGAAGCCCAGCGCGTGGAGTTCGTACAGCCGGGCGAGGGTGTCGTCGGGAGGGGTACCCGCGCGGCGGGCGATGACGGTGGCGGGGGTCGGGCCGCGGGCCGGGACGGCCTCCAGGACGTGCGCCGCGGCGGGGGCGAGGAGGTCGCGCGGCAGCACGGGGCCGCGGCGGGCGGGGGCGAGCTCCCCCATGGCGCCGACGAGTTCGACGATCTCGTCGGCGTCCGTGACGAGGACGGCGTCGCCCCGCAGGAGCTCGTGGACGCCGGCGGAGAGGGCGCTGGTGACGGGGCCCGGCACGCCCATGGTGTGGCGGCCGAGGCGGGCGGCGGCGCGGGCGGTGACGAGGGACCCGCTGCGGTGCTGGGCCTCGACGACGACCGTCCCGCGGGTGAGGGCGGCGATGACGCGGTTGCGGAGGATGAACCGGCTGGGGGTGGGGTGACTGTCGGGCGGCAGTTCCCCGATCACGAGTCCCTGTTCCGCGAGGCGGCGGATGAGCCGGTCGTGGCCGCGGGGGTAGGGGGTGTCGACGCCGCACGCGAGGACGGCGGCGGTGGCCCCGCCCGCGGCGAGGGCGCCCCGGTGGGCCGCGCCGTCGATGCCGTAGGCCGCTCCGGAGACGACGACCCACCCCTTGCGCGCCAGACCGGTGGCGAGGTCGGCCGCGGTGTGGGCGCCGTACGGGGTGCAGGCGCGGGCGCCGACGAGGGCGACCGAGCGCAGGGCCCAGGCGCGCAGGTCGGCGGGGCCCCGGACCCAGAGGCCGAGGGGCCCGGCGTCCCCGAGGTCGTCGAGCTGGCGGGGCCACTCGGTGTCGCCGGGGATGAGGAACCGGCCGCCGAGGGCGTGGACGGTGTCGAGGTCCCGGGCCGGTTCGGCGGTGGCGGCGCGCCGCCGCCAGCCGTCGGCCCGCCGGGCGCCCGTGCCGGCGAAGGGGCCGAGGGCGCCGTCGCGCGGTCCGCCCCGCCGCCCGGCCGGCGGCTCCGCCCGGCGGGCCGCGCCTCCCTCCTCCGGTGGTGCGGCGGTGCGGGCGTCCGGGCCGTCCTCGGGGAGCGGGGCGTGGTGTGCTCCCCCGTGGGCGTCCGGGTGGAGGAGGCGGTCGAGGAAGCCGGTGGCCCCGTAGTGGCGGAGCCAGCGGCCGGCCTGCTCGTCGCCGGGTTCGACGGCCCGCGTGAGGGCCGCGCGCGCCAGCCGCTCGTCGGTGCGGTCGGCCGGGGTGGTGCGCGTGGTCATGCGCGCTCCCCCACTCCGACGGGCACGCCGCGGGCGATGCCGGTGCGCAGTTCGAGGGCGAGGGCGATGTCCTGGCCGTCGGGGCGGTCGTGGCCGGCGAGGTCGGCGACGCTCCAGGCGACGCGGAGCACGCGGTCGAGGCCGCGGGCGGTGAGGAAGCCGCGCTCCATGTCGCGTTCGGCGAGGGAGAGGGCGCCGGGCGCGGCGAGGTAGCGGGTGCGCAGCTCGTGCCCGGGGATCTCGCTGTTGACACGCCAGGGGGTGTCGGCGAGGCGGGCCGCGGCGCGGTCCCTCGCCTCCCGCACCCGGTCGGCGACGGTGGCGGTGGTCTCGCCGCGGCCGCCCTGGCCGAGGAGGTCGGCGCGGCTGACGGGCTCGACCTCGACGCGCAGGTCGACGCGGTCGAGCAGCGGCCCGGAGAGCCGGGCCTGGTAGCGCCGGATGAGCGCCGAGGGGCACTCGCAGCCGTCGCCCTGGAGGCTGTGCCGGCCGCAGGGGCAGGGGTTGGCAGCGAGGGCGAGGAGGAACCGGGCGGGGAGGCGGACGACGCCGGCCGCGCGGGCGATGACGACGTGCCCCGATTCGAGCGGCTGGCGGAGCGCGTCGAGGACCTTGCCGGAGAACTCCGGCGCCTCGTCCAGGAAGAGGACCCCGCGGTGGGCGAGGGAGACGGCGCCGGGCCGGGGCAGGCCGTTTCCGCCGCCGACGAGGGACTGGAGGGTGGCGGAGTGGTGGGGCGCGCAGTAGGGGGCGCGGCGGACGAGGGGTTCGCCGGGCGGCAGGATGCCGGCGACGGAGTGGACGGCGGTGACTTCGAGGGATTCGTGCCGGGTGAGCGGCGGGAGGATGCCGGGGAGCCGCTCGGCGAGCATGGTCTTCCCGGCGCCGGGCGGGCCGGAGAGCATCAGGTGGTGGCTGCCGGCGGCGGCGATCTCCAGGGCGCGGCGGGCGCGGTGCTGGCCGGCGACGTCGGCGAGGTCGGGTCCGTCGGCGGGGTCGGCGGCGAGCCCGGTGCCGATGCCGGCGCCGGGGACGAGGAGGCCGGCGAGCATGGCGTCGGGCCTGCCCTCCTCGGCGCTCTCCTCCTCGGGGACGGGTTCGTCGGTGAGGACGGCGATCAGCTGGCGGAGGCTGCGGACGCCGAGGACGCAGACGCCCGGGACGAGCGCGGCCTCCCCGGCGGTCTGCTCGGGGACGACGACCTGCCGGTAGCCGGCGTCGGCGGCGGCGAGGACGGCGGGCAAGACGCCCCGGACCGGCCGGACGCGGCCGTCGAGGCCGAGTTCGCCGATGAGGACGAGGTCGGCGATGGCGCGCGGGTCGATGCGTTCGGCGGCGCCGAGGACGGCGGCCGCGACGGCCAGGTCGAATCCGCTGCCGCCCTTGGGGACCGAGGCCGGACTGAGTCCGACGGTCAGCTTCTTCTGGGGCCACTCCGCCCCGGAGTTGACGACTGCGGCGCGGACCCGGTCGCGGCTCTCGCTGAGGCTCTTGTCGGGGAGGCCGACGAGGGTGAAGGCCGCGACGCCGGGTTCGAGGTCGGCCTGGACCTCGACGACGACGCCTTCGACACCGACGAGGGCCACCGAGCAGGTGCGGGCGAACCCCATCACGCCACCCCCTGGGCGTGGCTGAGGACGGGACCGCCCCGCCGGGGCAGGACGATGCCGACGAGGTCGATGCGGACGCCGCCGGAGGGCGCCGGTGCCCCGCTGCGGTCGAGCCAGCAGGCGGCGAGCCGGCGGAGCCGCTCGGCCTTGAGGGGCGTGACGGCGGCCATCGGGTGTTCGTAGGCGCCGAGGCGCCGGGTCTTGACCTCGCAGACGACGAGGGTGTCCCCGTCGCGGGCGACGATGTCGATCTCGCCCGTGCGGCCGCAGCGCCAGTTGCGCGCGAGGATCTGCATGCCGGCCGCGACGAGCCGGCGGGTCGCCAGCTCCTCGCCGTACCGTCCGAGGGCTTGGGTCTTGTTCATGCGGTACCACCTCCGTCACCGACTGTGACGGAGAGGTGTGGACCGTGTGCGGCGCTGGGGACGGCGGGGGGGGGGGGGGGGGGGGGGGGGGGGGGGGGGGGGGGGGGGGGGGGGGGGGGGATTCACCCCCCCGAGGGGGGGGGCCGTCACCTAATAGAAATAGAGGGAGGGG